>SDZE01000408.1 GCA_004173095.1 Bradyrhizobiaceae bacterium | reverse complement strand
TCCTTGCGGACCCAGGCCACCAGCTCCTTGCGCAATTCCTCGGTCGGCTCGATGCCGGTCATCAGCGTCACATAGGCGTAGATGCCCTGGCCCTTGATGTCGTGGGGATAGCCGACCACCGCGGCCTCGGACACACTCTCATGCGCGACCAGCGAGGATTCCACTTCCGCAGTACCCATGCGATGGCCGGAGACGTTGATGACGTCATCGACGCGGCCGGTGATCCAGTAATAGCCGTCGGCATCCCGCCGGCAGCCGTCGCCGGTGAAGTACTTGTTCTTGTAGGTCGAGAAGTAGGTCTGCTCGAAGCGCTCGTGATCGCCATAGACGGTACGCATCTGGCCCGGCCAGGATTTCGCGATACACAGATTGCCCGACGTCTCGCCGTCCAGCACCTTGCCTTCGGCATCGACGATCTCCGGCACCACGCCGAAAAACGGCCGCGTCGCCGAACCCGGCTTCAGCCTGGTCGCGCCCGGCAGCGGTGTTATGAGGATGCCGCCGGTCTCGGTCTGCCACCAGGTATCGACAATCGGGCAGCGCTTGTCGCCGACCACGTTGTAGTACCACTCCCAGGCTTCCGGATTGATCGGCTCGCCGACCGAACCGAGCAGCCGTAGGCTGGCGCGCGAGGTCTTCTTCACCGGCTCATCGCCGGCCTGCATCAATGCGCGGATCGCGGTCGGTGCGGTGTAGAAGATATTGACCTTGTGCTTGTCGATGACCTGCCAGAAGCGTGAATTGTCAGGGTAGTTCGGCACGCCCTCGAACATCAGCGTGGTGGCGCCATTGGCCAGCGGTCCGTACAGAATGTAGCTGTGGCCGGTGACCCAGCCGACATCCGCGGTGCACCAGTAGATGTCGCCGTCGTGATAGTCGAACACGTAGTGATGCGTCATCGACGCGAACAGCAGATAGCCGCCGGTGGTGTGCAGCACGCCCTTGGGCTGGCCGGTGGAGCCGGATGTGTAGAGGATGAAGAGCGGATCTTCCGCATTCATGTCCTCGCACGGGCATTCGGTGGTGACCATCTCAGCGGCTTCGCGGTACCAGAAGTCGCGCACGGGATCCATGTTCACGTCGGCGCCGGTGTGTTTCACCACCACCACCCAATCGACGCTGCCAGCCTTTTCATTGATCCTGGCAATCGCCGCGTCGACGTTCTTCTTCAGCGGCACCTTTCGGCCGCCGCGCAGGCCTTCGTCGGCAGTGATGATGATCTTGGACTGGCAGTCGGTGATGCGTTGCGCCAGCGAGTCCGGCGAGAAGCCGGCGAACACCACCGAATGCACGGCGCCGATGCGTGCGCAGGCGAGCATCGCGTAAGCGGCTTCCGGAATCATCGGCAGATAGATGGTGACGCGGTCGCCCTTGCCGACATTGCGGTTGCGCAGCACGTTGGCCATCCTGGCCACTTCGTCGTGCAGTTCCTGATAGCTGATATGCTTGGACTGCGATGGATCGTCGCCTTCCCAGATAATCGCCGTCTGGTTGGCGCGTTGGGGCAGATGTCGGTCGATGCAGTTATAGGCGGCATTGAGCACGCCATCTTCGAACCATTTGATCGAGATGTTGCCGGGCGCATAGGAGGTGTTTTCGATCTTGGTCGGCTCTGTGCTCCAGTCGAGACGCTTGGCCTGCTCGGCCCAGAAGCCGTCGCTGTCGCTGATCGAACGCGCATACATTTCGTTGTATTTCGCGTCATCGACATAGGCGCGCGAGGTCCATTCGCCGGGCACGTCGTAAATCTTTTCGGACATCGTTTCCTCCACTTTTCTCGCAGCCATGAAAACCGACCTGCGTGGCAGGTCGGCTTCCGATCGATGTTCCAATATGCGCCGGGGCGGGCAGCGCGGACAAGGTCGCACCGTCTCCCCCTTTCGTCGGTCACGACATCCAGCCGCGCGATGGTGCCGGGCAGCGCGAAACTCATGCTGCGATCGTGCGTCTGGGTCGGCCACATGACGCAGGAACGAACCAGCAGTCATCGGCATTATTGCGACGGGAGCGAGGATGAGAAAGCGCGTAAGGCTATGATCGAGCAGCAGAATTCAACGAACTCCAGCGGCGCGAAAACGCGCCCGAGCGCGCGGTCCGCGATTTCGGCCGCCAAGCTGTTGGCCGGCAGACTGGCAGAGAAGCAGCCGAAACTGCGCGGCAAAAACACGGTCGAGGCCTTGGCGCGTGAACTCGGTCTCACCCTCGGCGATCAATCCGAATTGACAATTCGCAGACGCAAGAGTGGCAAGGCGTATTCTTTCATCCGGGAGAATGGCACCCGCATCCGCCACGCTCACACCATTCGCCGCTTGAGCGCGATGGCGGTGCCGCCTGCTTATGTTGAAGTGCGCTATGCCGTCGATCCGAACCTGCATCTGCAGGCTGTCGGTCGCGACGCTGCCGGCCGCTTGCAGTATCGTTATCACGCCGATTGGGAGAAGGTGCGCGAGCATCGCAAGGCGAACCGGTTGGCGCGGCTCGTCAATGCGTTGCCGAAGATCCGCCGCAACGTGTCGCAACTGCTGGCCGGCGACGAGCCGACCCGCGAATTCGCGCTCGCCGCGGTGATCGAACTGGTTACGCGCACTGCGATCCGTGCCGGCAATGAGAGCTACATGAAGCTGTCCGGCACACGTGGCGCCACCACGCTGATGAAATCGAATGTGCGGCGCGACGGCGAATGCATTGTGCTATCGTTCAAGGCCAAGGGCGGCAAGGCCGTGCGCAAGGAATGCAATGCATCCAAACTGGTGCGCGCGATCGACATCCTGCACGAAGTACCGGGCCGCCGCCTCTTCCAGTATTACGACAAGGTCGGGCGCATTCATAAGGTCAACACGGCGGCGGTGAATGCCTTCCTGCGCGAGATCGCCGACATCAAGATTTCACTGAAGGATTTCCGCACCCTGATGGCGTCGGCTACGGTGGTGGAAACGCTGGCGCATACGGAGCCTGCGGAAACCATCAGCGGCCGCAAGAAACAGGTGCTGGACGCGGTCCGCTCCGCCGCGGACGAGTTGTCGAACACGCCGACGATCTGCCGCAAGAGCTATGTGCACGACACCATCGTGACCGCTTTCGAGAACGGTGCCCTGGCAAGGATCGCAGCCAAGCACAGCGGCCACCGCTCCCAGTCCCGCCGCGAGCAGCTACTGGCGCAAGTGGTGGCCGAGGCGAGGTGAACTTTGATCTGCTCCGCTCCGCTTATGTGATGTAAGCGCTGATCTGCTCCCTCTCCCGCTTGCGGGGGAGGGCTGGGGAGGGGGGCAGCCACACACGCCGACGTCACGTGGGCTCCCCCACCCTGACCCTCCCCCGCAAGTGCGGGAGAGGGGACATGACGGCGATGCGCTTCGCAACTACACATCCATCACCACCGTGACCGGCACATGGTCCGACGGGCGCTCCCAGCCGCGGGCGTCGCGCAGCACGTGATAGTCCTGCACGGCATCTTTCAGCGCGCTGGAGACCCAGATGTGATCGAGCCGTCGGCCGCGATTCGAGGCGGCCCAGTCGGCGGCGCGGTAGCTCCACCAGGTATAGATCTTCTCCGACAGCGGAATGCGCTCGCGTGCGACGTCGATCCAGTTGCCTTCGCTCTGCACCGCCAGGAGCTTGTCGCATTCGATCGGCGTGTGCGACACGATCTTTAGCATCTGCTTGTGCGACCACACGTCGTTCTCGTGCGGCGCCACGTTGAGATCGCCGACCAGAACATGTCTGGCATCGCCGCGCGGATGCAGCGGCTCGCAGCTCTTCATCTCGTCGAGGAACGACAGCTTGTGGGCGAATTTCGGATTGGCCTCGGGATCGGGAATGTCGCCGCCCGCCGGCACGTAGAAGTCATGCACGATCAGCGGCGCGCTCAGTCCCGCTTGCGCACCGAAACTCACCGAGATGTGGCGGGAATCCAGCTTGTCGCAGAACACGCGGATGTCGCTGGAATCGAACGGTAGCTTCGAGACGATGGCCACACCGTGATAGCCCTTCTGGCCGTTCAGCGCGACGTGGTGATAGCCGAGCTGCTTGAAGCGCTTCAGCGGAAACGCATCGTCGGGGCATTTCGTCTCCTGCAGGCACAGCACGTCGGGCTGATGCGTGGTCAGGAAATCAGCGACGAGTTCGATGCGCAGGCGGACGGAATTGATATTCCAGGTGGTGAGGGTGAGACGCATGCGGCGACTTGTAGCCCGGCTGCGGCGAAGCGCAATCCGGGATTCGTTACGTCCACATGCCGCATCTAGCGCCGAATTGCCGCCGCAAAACTGCCGCCGCCGACATAGTTGGTGCCGACGATCCCGACCGAGCCGGCCATTTCACCGACTGGGTTGGTGGATGAGCGACCGAAGCCGCCGATCATGCCCATCGCGCGGTTGCCGACATCGCCCGCGAGGCCACCGGCAAAGGTGGTCGTGCCGCTCTGCAGCGCCACGCTGCCGCGATAATTGGTGTTGTCGAGACCGGTCACCGCGACGCTGCCGGTGCGCGCTCCGAAATCGACGGTGTTGGAGAAATTGCCCACCGCCCGCCGCAGGCTGCCGGTGTCGGTGCCGACCTGCGCGATGACATGGCCGACATAGCTCGCCGTGCCCGTGGTCGGCATATCGCCGAGTTGCGACGGCCGTCCCGCCGCCCAGGTCCCGTAGATGCCCGCATCGGTGCCCTGGATCTTTAAACTCCAGAATCCCCAGCGGGTGTAGTCGCATTGGCAGACGGTCAGATTGGGCTGGCCGAGACTGGCGCCGAGCTCGCGCGTTGCGGTCGGCGAGAGGTTGCTCATCTCGCCGCTGATACGGCTTTCGTCGACGGTGCCATTGAACACCCCACCCTTCTTCACCTGCGCATTGAAGTTACTATAGTCCGTATAGCTGCTGGCGGTCGGATCGGACGGGTTCACCGATCCGTACTGGATGGTGTCGCTGCTGCTGGTGCTGTTATAGCCACCGAAATTGGCCTGCACGCGGCTGAGCATGGCGTCTAGCGCCACGGTCACGCCGCCGATGACGGGCGTGTTACGATATTGTCCAGCGCTGGGGCCCGACAGCGACTGATCCCGCACCACCCCGCCGAACAGCCCGTTCAACGTCACTGTCGGCCGGTTGTCCGACGCCGATCCCGATGTCTCCACCGCCCGCGATTGCGCCGAAGTCTGGATCGTCTGATCGAGCGTCGATGCCACATTGCCGATGCGGGTGATGACCGGTGCGGGGGGCGTCGGTGTGACCCGGCCGGCCACGCCGCCGGCATTGGTGCCGGTCGCCCGTCGCTCCGCCGCCGCCACATTGCGCGGCGACGCATGGCCTGCGGCCACGCCGCCGCTCTGGCCGCCGGCGCTCTGGAAAATCTGCAGCTGCGACGCCACGAAATTCGGCGGCGGTGGCCCGGGAGGTGCCGGCGGCTGCCCGTTGCCGGGCGTGCGCGTGAATTCGCCGGCGCCGAGCCAGACGATGCCGCCGCCCGAACTCACCGTCGATGAGCCGTAGCCCATATAAACACTGGGACCGTTCAGCAGCACGACGCCGCCGCGGATGCCGATGGTGGCCGCCGAGGTCTTGATCTCGGCATTACCGGCATGGCTGATCAGCCCGCCGACGAAACGCAACGCGCCCTTGCCGAGGGTCGCCACCAGTTTACCGTCACCGGATTTGGGGTCGAAGACATATTCGTCGATGGTGAGGTCGCTATTGGGACCGACGGTCATCGACGTCTTGTCCACGAACAGCACCTGCACCGATCCGCTTTCGGTGGTGCGGATGCGCTCCATGTGGCTGATCGACGAGCCGATGGTGATGGTGCGCATATTGATGGTGGCCGCAGGATTGACGGCGGATGCGGTGCCGACCTGCTGGGCATGGGCGGCCATGCCGAGCGTCAGCAGCGCGGTGAGCGAAGAGGCCGTCGTCAGCATCGCAAGAGTTGCCAGGCGCTTCATCGGGCCATCCTCAGAATCGGACGGTCGGGCCGAACCCGACTGCAAAGTTGCTGGTGCGATAGTTCGGCAGGCTGGAATCGATCTTGGAATACTGGATCTGCGTGCGCAGCCCCACATTGTCGTAGAGCTGCGCATCGAAGATGGCGCCATAGCGCTGCTCGCTGTCATGGCGCAGCATGGTCGGATCGATGATCGCATTCGGCGCGGCGTAATTCGCCCAGCTGAAGCCGAGCGTCGGCGCGATCACGAACTGATGCGGCTTGCCGAACATCGACAGCACGAAATCATACGGGAAGGCGAGGTCGATCGAATAGCGCTTGTAGCTGTTGTAGTCGACGATCGCCTGGTTCTGGTCGAAGCCGGCGCGGATTACGCCGCGCAGATTCGCCGTGAGCCGCAGATCCGTCACCACGCCCGATGACAGGAAATCGCCGGTCTGTTCGGCGGCGGTGGGAAAGTTCGCCGAGTTGAAGAAGCTGCGGTGGCGGCCTTCGACGAAGCCTTCGATGAAGCCGACATCGCCGATCGTGCTGCGCGCCGAGATGCCGCCGCCAGCCGCGTTGAAGTAGTTGGCATCGCCGAGCCAGACCATGTCGCCGATGCCGTAGAATTTGAACGAGGCATTCTGGCCGATCGCTATGCGCGGACCGGCAACCAGCTCGACGAGGCCAAGATTGAACTGGCTGAGCCTGAATTGCTGCGATCCCAATGCGAGCAGGCTCGCCTCGATCGCATCGCCGCGCATGTTCGGCTTGTAGGCGACGCTCGCCGCCACGGTCTGGAACGCGTTCCAGTCGGGCCGCTTGCCGAAGCTGCTGTCGAGAATGGCGTCCTGGCCGAGTGCGCGGACCAGCAGGTCGTTGGGGCCGACATTGGCATTGGTCTGGTAGCGCAGCCCGGCCTGGGCGAACACGCTATAGTCGTAGACCGACATGCGTCGGTCGATCTGCGCCAGATAGGCATTGACCTGGCCGCGGACCTCGTCGGGCACCGGACCCTTGATGGCGTCGAGGAAATAGCTGCGCGCCAATTCGTAGGAGCCCAGCTTCAGATAGAGAACGCCGAGTTCGAGTTTGACCCGCGGCAGGTTGGGATTGAAGAACAGCATCCGCTCGAGTGCACCGATGGCCGCCTCATAGTCGCCACGCGCCACCGCCTGTTCGGCAAATTTGAAGCTCACATCCAGATCGGCCGGGCTGTGATACATCTGCTTGAACAAGACGTCGTAATCAAACTGCGTCGTGGGCGTCGCAGTGATTGCCTGCAGCAGCGTCTGCTGGGCACGCGTCGTCGAAGCGCCAGCGCTGCAGAAAAAAGCGACGCTCGCAATCGCGCAGCCAATGGTTCTGATCGACAAGAAACGCACGCCTTGGCCCCAGATCTGATCTGGAAAGAGTGCACTCCGAAATAGTGCGCGCTCCCCCAGTTCGGCTGGCGATCACTCTACTGGCAGCCAATTCGAAATGGGGGGTGATTCTGGCCGACAATTGGAAATTGCAAGACCGCTGCAGCATTTTTGGCACATTGCGCGATAGGCAACTAACGTCGCTGCCTGCTATCAAAACGCCTGTCACCTGCGCCAGGGCGAGGCTTGTCCCAGCCATCACGCCTTGTCCGCGGCCGAGACGTGGATACCCGGCACCCGCCGGGCATGACGGCGCTGATACACTCAGCCGTCATTACGAGGAGCCCTCGCGACGCAGCAATCCAGTTCTCGCTGAACGCGTCTTCTTACCTCTCCCCGCGCAAGATGCGGGAGAGTTCAAACAGCGCGCTAATTTGCGCCGCCGCTGGGGTAGCGGGCGAAGTCGATCTTGAACAGGCCGGGGTCGGGCTTCTTGGTGGTGTCGAGATTGTAGATCGCCACTGTGGTGTCGTAGCCCTGCGGATCGGTGATGGTCCACTGTTTGAGCTGGCCGTCCTTGGTGCCGATCATCAGCATCAGGCGCGAGGTGCCGACCACGGCGTTGCGCTCCTCGATGATCACCGAGGTGTAGAGTTCGTCGGAGGTCACCGCGACGACATTGGTGTCCTTCATCAGATCGATGCGATCCGACAGCAGATAGCGCAGCGGCGTCTGCGACAGCGGGTAGATGTCCTGGGTCGCGAGCTTGGTGTCGCGCACCGCCAGCGACTGGCCGTCGGACACCATCGCAATCGGCGTCGGCGCATCATATTCGAACCGCACCTTGCCCGGCTTCTGGATGTAGAAGTCGCCGGTGGTCTTGCTGCCGTCGGGGCCGACCTGAACGAAGTTGCCCGACAGCGTCGAGAGATTCGACAGATAGGCGCTGACCTTCGCCGCCGATGCCTTCTGGTTGGCGTCGAAGCTCATGAAGAGGCTGGCCGGCTTGTTGCGGCGCGGATCGGGAATCACCGGCTCCGGAGGCCGGGTCTGCCGCGGTGCCTGGGCCTGCTGCACGGGTGAAATACTGGCCGGGGGCCGGTTCGGCTGCGCCTCGGATGCGGCCACCTGGAAGCTGGCGTTGCGCGCCTTCGGGGCCGGGCGCGGCAGCGGCGTGGTCTGCGCCTGTGCCGAGGACATCAGGATGCCGACCGCGAAAGTCGCAGCAAGGCTGGCGGCGCCGGCGCGCAGGAGGACCGGGTGTGCGGCGTGATGGAAGTCGCGTTTCATCAAAACGTCGTCCTGCTCGGCGATGTCAGCGACGCAGTCTAGCGCGCTTCGTGTCGGGGTGGATATCAGGTTTGCGGTCGGGTCTCGGGTCCAACACGCGTCCGAAGGGGCGACTTCTGCCGCATCAGCAGGCCGTAGCCCCGCGCTGTGGCGATTTCGCGGCCCTGTCGGCCACCCCTGCGCCTGTCTGTCATTCGATACCGTCACGCGCTCAGAAACCACTCTCTTCTTCGGCGATCAGGATCTCGCGCTTGCCGGCATGGTTGGGCTGCCCCACCACGCCCTCGTTCTCCATCCGCTCGATCAGCGATGCGGCACGGTTGTAGCCGATCTGCAGCCGGCGCTGGATGTAGCTGGTCGAGGCCTTGCGATCGCGCTTCACGATGGCAACGGCCTGCTGATAGAGGTCGCCGCCGCCGGCATCGGCACCCATGCCGGTGGAATCGAACACGGCGCCGTCTTCGCCTTCTTCCGGCTCCTCGGCGGTGACCGCTTCGAGATATTCCGGCTCGCCCTGGGTCTTGAGGTGGCGCACCACTTTCTCGACTTCCTCGTCGGACACAAACGGGCCATGGACGCGCGAGATGCGGCCGCCACCGGCCATGTAGAGCATGTCGCCGCGGCCGAGCAGTTGCTCGGCGCCCATTTCGCCCAGGATGGTGCGGCTGTCGATCTTCGACGTCACCTGGAAGGAGATACGGGTCGGGAAGTTCGCCTTGATGGTGCCGGTGATGACGTCCACCGACGGACGCTGCGTCGCCAGCACCACATGCAGACCGGCCGCGCGCGCCATCTGCGCCAGGCGCTGCACCAGGCCTTCGATGTCCTTGCCGGCGACCATCATCAGGTCGGCCATTTCGTCCACGATGATGACGATGTAGGGCAATGGTGCGAGATCGAGTTTCTCTTCCTCGTAGATCGCCTTGCCGGTTTCCTTGTCGAAGCCGGTGTGGACCGTGCGGGTGAGCTCCTCGCCCTTCTTGCTCGCTTCCACCAGACGCGCATTATAGCCGTCGATATTGCGGACGCCGAGCTTGGCCATGCGCTTGTAGCGCTCCTCCATCTCGCGCACCGCCCATTTCAGCGCGACGACGGCCTTCTTCGGATCGGTCACCACGGGCGTGAGAAGATGCGGGATGCCGTCATAGACGGAGAGTTCGAGCATCTTCGGATCGACCATGATCAGGCGGCACTGATCCGGCCGCAGCCGGTAGACGAGGCTGAGGATCATGGTGTTGATGGCCACCGACTTGCCCGAGCCGGTGGTGCCCGCGATCAGCATATGCGGCGTCCGCGCGAGATCGATGATGATCGAATCGCCGCCGATGTTCTTGCCGAGGCAGAGCGGCAGCTTGATGCTGGCGTCGTTGGTGTCCTGCACGGTCAACAGCTCGCGCAGATAGACATTTTCGCGATGCTGATTGGGCAGCTCGATGCCGATGGCATTGCGGCCGGGCACCACGGCGACGCGTGCCGACAATGCGCTCATGGAGCGCGCGATGTCGTCGGCGAGGCCGATCACGCGCGACGACTTGATGCCCGGGGCAGGTTCGAGTTCGTACAGCGTGACGACAGGGCCTGGATTGGCTTTGACGATTTCGCCGCGCACGCCAAAGTCCTGCAGCACGCCTTCCAGTGCGCGCGAATTGGCTTCGAGCTCGGCCTTGCTGAGCGGCTTGCGATCGGCCGCCTTCGGCGCGGTGAGCATGCCGACCGAGGGCAGTTCGAACTTGCCGTTGTTGGATTTGCGGACGGGCTCTTTCGCGGCGGGTTTCTTGCGCGCCTTGGGAGCGGGCTCTTCCTCGACCTCTTCTTCCTCGTCGTCCTCGTAAGTTTCTTCTTCTTCCTCGTGCTCGTCGTCGTGTTCGTCCTGCGGAGCGATCGGCGGACTGGCGCGACGGCCGCCGAGCGTGGGCTCCTGGCGTTCGAATCCGGCCGCGCGCGGTTCAGCGCTGGAGGTGACGAATTTCGAATAGAGGAACGCCAGCACGCGGCCGATGCGCGCCTTGGTGCTCATGATGCCGTGGAAGAACCAGCCGAGTGAGACTGCGAAGGAGCGGCGCTCCTTCTCCTCATCGATGTCCTCGAACGGCTCGTCATCGACGTCGTCGATCTCCGGGAAGGCCTCTTTCGCCTTGGCGCCATAGCCGCAGGCGATCACGAAGGTCACCGTCATCAGCGAACAGAACAGCGCGCCGAGCACGAAGCGATAGATGAAACCGACCGGCCCGAATACCACCGCGGGGGCACGAAACAGCGCATCGCCGACCACGCCGCCGACGCCGGTCGGCAGCGGCCACGAGCCGCCATGCTGCCAGCAGCTTGCAAAGCCCGAGGCGAACACCGTGCACAGCAGCCAGCAGGTCAGGCGCAGCGCTTCGCGGTCGAAATGCCGATGCGTCATCATGCGCCAGCCCCACACCGCGATGGTGAGGATCATCACGATGGCGCCGAGGCCGAGGATCTGCATCAACAGATCGGCGCCGATCGCGCCGGGATAACCGACGACGTTGCGGATGGCCCGCGACGTCGCATGCGACAGGCTCGGGTCCTGCACCGACCACGTCATCATCGCCGCCGCGGCGACGCCGGCGATGCCGATCAGGCCGAAGCCCATGAGTTCGCGCAGCCGCCGGCCCAGCGCCTCGCGTAGCGAGGCGGGCAGGTGCCCGACCAGAGGAATGACGCGTTCGATCGTGGTGCTCATATGTGCTGCGCGCCCCTGCGATCAGCCGAGAATCTTGACGAGGCGATGCATCGCCTCGGCGGTGGTATCACTGTCCTGAACCATGGCGATCCGGATGTAACCGGCGCCCGGATTGCTGCCGTCGGGCTGCGTACGGGCGAGGTAGCTGCCGGGGACGACGCGGATTCCGCCGTCTCTATAAAGCCGCACTGTCGCCTCTTCGTCGCCGCCACATTTGCTGACATCAAGCCACAAACAGAAGCCTCCCGCGGGCCTTTTGTAGCCATAACGCGACCCCAAAATCTGATCGGCGAGATCGAATTTCAGCCCGTAAAGCCTGCGGTTTTCCTCGACGTGGCTTTCGTCGCTGTAAGCCGCAATCGCCACATGCTGCAGCGGCACCGGCACCTGCGGTGCCGCGACATTGCGTAACTCGTGGAACGCGCTGAGAAATTTCCTGTCGCCCGCAACGAAGCCGACGCGCATGCCGGGCAGGTTGGAGCGCTTCGACAGCGACTGAAAGGCGACCACATTCTGGAAATCCGGCCCTGCGTGCGCCAGCATGCTGCCGGGCGCCTCGCGGGTATAGATTTCCGAATAGCACTCGTCCGACAGCACGACGAAGCCGTGCTTCACGCTAAGTGCATGAAGCTGCTTGAAATAATCCGGCGTGGCGACGGCGCCCTGCGGGTTGGCGGGCGATGCAATGTAGATTGCCACCGTTCGCCGCCAGATCGTCTCGTCGATCGCAGCGAGGTCGGGCAGGAAGCCGTTTTCGACCGTCGTCGGCAGGAAAATCGGCTCGCAGCCGGCGGCCCGGGCCCCGGCGCCATAGGCGGGATAGAACGGATTCGGCAGCAAGATCGCTGGCTTACCGTCGCGCGGCCCGACGTAACGCGCGGCCGCGATGGCGGCAAAGAACAAGCCTTCGCGGCTGCCGTTCAATGCCAAAATTTCGGTTTCCGGATCGACCGCGCGCGGCAGACCAAATCGCCTGGTGATCCAGCCTGCGGCCGCCTTGCGAAACGGCTCGATTCCCTTGGCGATCGGGTAGCGTCCGAAGTCATTGATATGTTGCGCCAAAACGGGCCCGACAAAATCCGGCACCGGATGCTGCGGCTCGCCCAGCGACAGTGTGATCAACGGCAATCCGGGCTGATAGGGCGCCAGTAATTCCGTCAGTCGCGCAAATGGCGAGCGTTCGCCATCGGCCCCTGCCGAGGTCCGGGACGCACCATGCAACTGCGCGGAAGAGGTGGAAGACATCGGAAAAACGCCCGTACTTTCAATGCCGCCGACCGCCCCATGAGATCGACAGAAATGGGATGAGACCACCATAGATACGGCGAGGTTAAGGCCCGATTAACCATGGACGCGCGTGGGAGCCGAGGCGTAGTATTACTCACGCCTTTCTTGGTAACACCGCGAGGATAACTCAGTGAATAAGACACTGACCAGCAAGGGCCAGGTGACCATTCCGAAAGCCGTGCGAGATCACCTTGGCATCGCGCCGGGTAGCGAGGTGAATTTCAAGCTCGCTGACAACGGCGATGTCGTCATCGAGAAAGCCGATGGCACAAAACCATCCGGCCGCTTCGCGAGTCTGCGTGGCAGTGCCGGTCCGGGCATGACCACAGACGAGTTGATGGCCCTGATGCGGGGCGAGCCGGAATGACGTTGGTCGATTCCAACATCCTGCTCGACGTCATTACGGCCGGGCAACGTTGGGCGACGTGGTCAGAACATCAACTCGAACGCGCAGCGCTGAACGGACCACTGTTCATCAACGACGTGATCTATGCCGAGGTGTCGGCGCGTTACAGCGCGTATGAGACACTTGATACTTTGCTCGAAGACAATGCGATCGCCGTCGCGCCGATATCCCGCTCGGCTCTATTCCTGGCGGGCAAGACATTCATCCGCTATCGCCGCGCGGGCGGCGCTCGCACGGGTGTTCTTCCAGATTTCTTCATCGGCGCTCACGCGGCTGTCGAGGGCATCCCTCTGCTGACGCGTGACACGCAGCGCTACCGCACCTATTTCCCGACGGTCAGGTTGATCTCGCCCGACGAAACCGGCGTGTGATCATTTTCTAAAAAGTGAAGGGCCCCAGCTTGCGCTGGAGCCCTTCGACGATCGGGACATTGCCGGGTATTGCCCCGATCGATCCGGACGCTCCGGCGCAGCTGCGCCGGAGCAAAGCGCTTACATGTTGTAGGCGCGTTCGGTGTGCTCGGTGACGTCGAGGCCTTCGCGCTCGACTTCGACCGTGACGCGCAGACCGACGATCACATCGACGACCTTGAACAGGATCGCCGAGCCGATACCGGAGAACACCAGCGTCAGCAGAACGGCCTTCGACTGAGCCAGCATCTGCGTGACCATGTCGTAGTCGCCGATCTTCCCGGCCACATAGTCCATCACGCCGGTGCCGCCGAGAGCCGGGTTGACCAGGATGCCGGTGCCGAGCGCGCCGATGATGCCGCCGACGCAGTGGACGCCGAACACATCGAGCGAGTCGTCATAGCCGAGCGAGTTCTTGATGGTGGTGCAGAAGAACAGGCAGACGATGCCGGCGATCAGACCGAGCACCAAAGCGCCCATCGGGCCTGAGAAGCCTGCGGCCGGGGTAACGGCAACCAGGCCGGCAACCGCGCCCGAAGCAGCACCCAGCAGCGACGGATGTCCCTTGGTCATCCATTCCGCGAACATCCAGGCCATGGCCGCAGCAGCGGTGGCGAGGAACGTGTTCACCATCGCGAGACCAGCACCGCCGCTGGCTTCGAGGTTCGAGCCGACATTGAAGCCGAACCAGCCGACCCACAGCAGCGACGCGCCGATCATGGTCATGGTCAGCGAGTGCGGAGCCATCAGCTCCTTGCCGTAGCCGGTGCGCTTGCCGATGATCAGGCAGCCCACGAGGCCCGCGATACCGGCATTGATGTGCACCACGGTGCCGCCGGCGAAGTCGAGCGCGCCCCACAGGAAGATCTGGCCGCTATCGGCCATCACTTCATCAAGCTTGGCCTGAGCTGCAGCCTTCGCATCGGGAGCGGCGGCAGCGAGAGCCTTGGCGGCTGCAACGATCGCATCCGGACCGGCCCAGTACCAGACCATGTGGGCCATCGGGAAGTAGATCAGCGTGACCCAGAGCGGCACGAACAGCGCAACGGCTGCGAACTTGGTGCGTTCTGCGAAGGCGCCGACGATCAGCGACGGGGTGATCGCTGCGAAGGTCATCTGGAAGCAGAAGTAGACCATTTCCTGCACGGCGACGTCGGCCGTGAATGTAGCGGCCATGGAGTCGGTCGTGATACCGGCCATGAAGGCCTTGGAGAAACCGCCGATATAGGCGGAGCCACCGGTGAAGGTGATGCTGTAGCCGTACACGGCCCAGATGATCATGACGATACAGACCGTGTAGAGGATCTGCATCAGCACCGAGAGCATGTTCTTGGAGCGCACGAGGCCGCCATAGAACAGCGCGAGGCCGGGGATGGTCATCAGCAGCACGAGGACCGTCGAGGTCATCAGCCAGGCGTTGTCGCCCTTGTTGATCGCAGGATCGGCGTGAGCCGCGGTTGCGGCAAGCAGGCCGACGGCAAGTGCCGCCAATCCCGCGCCAGATGGACGCTTGAACGTCATGAGTTTGACTCCTGAATAAAGAAACGAGGTGAGCGTTGGGAGAGGATGAGTTTTCGAATGGTGTGGCCGGGATGCTGGCGCTTACAGCGCCGCGGCGTCGGCCTCGCCGGTGCGGATACGAACGGCGTGCTCCAGGCTGATCACGAAGATCTTGCCGTCGCCGATCTGGCCGGTCTTGGCAGCCGCGGAGATCGCATCGATGGTCTTGTCCACCTGGTCGGAGGCAACCGCGACTTCAATCTTGATCTTCGGCAGGAAGCTCACTGCATATTCGGCGCCGCGATAGATTTCCGTATGGCCCTTCTGGCGGCCGTAGCCTTTGACTTCCGTCACCGTCAGACCGTGAACGCCAATGGCGGTCAGGGCATCACGGACTTCCTCAAGCTTGAACGGCTTGATGATCGCCATAACAATTTTCATGGGTCCTATCCCCGCTGGGCCCGACGAGTGGTCGGGCGATCTCGACTGAGGTTCCCACGCGGAGAAATTCACAACGCGGTCGCAGCCTTACGCGATAGAATCAAATGCCGTGCCAACTCATTGAATGCGTCTAACCGCTTGTGAAGTTGTGGCTTTTCCCGCTTTGCAACATAAGGCGCTGCGTGCGCTATTCGGTCGCGCCCAAAGACTAGCCAGCCGTGCCTTAAAAGATGGCACGACAGGGTGCCGACACAATGTTGCTTAGACGAAAGGCAATGCAAAGGTATTCCGCCACGCAGATTTCGGGCATATCACGCGGGAATGGCTATTTTGCAGGCCGGTTCAGCTCTTGCGAGCAGGAGAGCTTTTGCTCAATCTATCCGAAATCGCTTTACGTTGAAGCTTCAGAGTGCGTCGCTATCCGTTTCGCCGGTCCGGATCCGCAGAGCGCGGTCGATCGGGGTGACGAAGATCTTGCCGTCGCCGATCTGTCCGGTGCGGGCGCTGGTAGAAATCACCTCGACGGTCTGGTCGGCAAGACCGGAGTCGACCGCGATTTCAAGGCGCAGCTTGGGCAGGAAATTCACGATATATTCGGCGCCGCGATACATTTCGGTATGGCCCTTCTGCCGGCCATACCCCTTCACTTCAGTCACGGTCATGCCGTGGACGCCGATCGCGGTCAGAGCCTGGCGGACCTCGTCGAGCTTGAAGGGTTTGATGATCGCAACGACGAGCTTCATGACAGGCTTCCTGAATGGGCAATCCGGGCCCTGCTTACGCAATCATGTGACGTAAGGCCATAGGGCAGCTACGTCCGACCGATCTTCCGGGCCTGTTACAGATAGCAGACGCCGCCAACATAGGCCCGCCGCTGCCGGGTGATGCTGACCCGCTCGAACAGCCCACCTGCCGTGAATGGATCGGCCGCGATAAAAGCCTCGGCTTCGGCGCGGTCCTCAGTATCGAGCACATAGATGCCGCCGCCCATGTCGCTGCCATCGTCATGCAGCTTGGCGCCGCAGGACAGCAATATCGCGGCGTGTTCGGCAAGGAAGGTGAGATGCGCCGGCCGGTGCTGTGCACGGGCGGCCTGGCCATTGGGCTTGTCCCAGGTTTCGATGACGTAAGGCATGGCAGTCGATCCCTCAGCTCTTCGGCTTCTCGCGACGTTCTCGCACTGAACCTTCTTGCGCGACGGAGGCCACCAGGGTGCCGTCGGGCTTGAAGATCATGCCACGGGCGAGGCCACGGCCGTTCTGCGCGCTCGGCGAATCCTGGCTGTACAACAGCCATTCGTCGGCACGGAAGGGACGATGAAACCACATTGCATGGTCGAGGCTCGCGGCGATCGCCTGGCCGTCGAACAGCGTGCGGCCATAGCGCGACATGATGGAATCGAGCAGCGAGAAATCCGACGCATAAGCCAGCGCGCACATATGCAACGCCTGATCGTCGGGCAGTTTGGCGGCGGTGCGAATCCA
>SDZE01000102.1 GCA_004173095.1 Bradyrhizobiaceae bacterium | reverse complement strand
TGGCCCGTGCAGCCCTGGAAGCCCTGACCGCACGGAAGAACGGACCAACCCTGTACGATCTGTGCGACCCCATCCTGCGACGCCCCGGCGCGGGCGACGCGCATATCTCCCGATTTTACAACACCGCCCTCGGTAACCCGGCACTCCGGCCGTTCCTGAGACGGGCCGGGCTGCCCGAATTGCGTGACCCCGCCCGCTACAAGGCCCTGCAGACCGCCTTGATCGCCGCTCGGGACGATGCCGAACCGGATTGGGAGGCAATCGGTCGGCCAGTGGCCGATCTGCTCGACACCGTGACATTGCAGCATCCAATGCCACCAAGGGTAACGGCCGCGGGCACTGCGCCGTTGCTCGACGACATCGATGAGGTGATACGCAACTGTGGTCGGCATCTGCTCGGCTCGTTCGATCAAAACGGCTTCATTCCGACCTATGCCGCTTTCAACCTGGTCGGCGATCCCGACATGCGCGGGCGCGAATTCCTGATGGCGTTAACCGGGCTGAACGCCCGCGGCTACAAGAACGCAACTTTGCTGTTCACGCTCGCGCGCATCTTCATTGCACGCTCGCCGGCGCACAAACTCATCAATCCACCATGGGCCGGCTTTGCCGAACCGATGTGGGAACCGGTGCAGATCCGCCATCGCTCGGCCTATTACGATGCTTTCTTCATCGAGGCGCTGATGGCATTCGGCGAAACCGGATTGCCGACGCGGGAACAGAGCACAACATCACGCCGTGCCATCGATGCGATGATCGAATTCTGCCTCGTCACGTCGCGTGAGCAAGTCAGATCTCATGATGGCAGCATGGTCGATGTCATCACCGCGCTGGCGCCGCTGCCGCATCCGCGCTTCAGCCGCTTCTTCAGGCAGATCAAACAGGATCTCGGCTTCGGCATCTATGTGCCGGATTGCGACACCACCGCTTGCGCCTTCTCGGCAGCGACGCAGGCAGGGTCGAGCGATCCCATCCTCGATCAGCCGCTGCTGGATTTCTATGCCGGCTATCAGATGACTGAGGGCACCAACGAACCGCTCGTCACGGTGCCGATCAACGATCATGTCGGCTATGACGGCGCCATCGTCACCTGGATCGACAATCTCGACGGCCAGCGTCCGTTCGGCAACGATCTCGATCCGACCTTGAATCTCGACGTGCTTGAAGTCTCGTTCCGCAACTGCACCCGTTGGCAGGTGCTGGAGAATCCGAAGCGTCTGGCGACGGTGCGGCGGATTATCGGCTTTCAGCGCCGCCTCGTCGCATCCGGTGGCTTTACCGATCCGAAGTCGCATATCTATTATCTGCCGGAACTTTACTGCGCCTATTTCGGTCGTTGCTACGCTGCATTTCGCACCTTGCCCGCCGAGACGCGACGCCAACTCGACGCCGACGATACGTTCGAGTTCATCAAGCCGCGTATCCTTGCTTACGTCGTCAACGAACTTATGGCTCATGAGATGAACGCGTTCGACGCCGCACTCGCGCTGCTGGCGCTCGGTCATCTCGGCGCCGACATCGCGTTGTTTTCACCCGCTTTGCAATGCATCGCGCGCAGCCACGGCGAAGGCGGCCGCAAGGGACCGTTCAAGGCCTATGAATGGAACAAGATGAAGACGCCGACACGCATTCTGGTCGGCGGTCCCGAAGTCACGTCGGCTTTCGTGCTGATGGCCCTGGCCGTGGCGCGGCGCAGGATGCATGAGCGATAATCGCTTTGCTCGCGAGGAGTTGAGAAGATCTATCTGTGACGCACTGGCATCTGCGACGGAATGACGGCACTCTCTTTCGGCTGTCGTCATGATTTTGTAATTTGAAATGCTATGCGCATGTTCCGCCTGTCCTGCCTCATCCTGCTGATCGTCTCCAGCGTGCCGACATCGGTGCAGGCTGCCGACGTCACAGGCGTTCCGAAAATTCGCGACGCCAATCAGCTCACCATCGGCAACACCCGCATTCGCCTGGCTGGCTCTGATGCACCGGGAGTCGATCAGCTGTGCCTTAACGCTGCCGGCGAACGCTGGAATTGCGGTGCTGCGGCCCGTGACGCGCTGGTGGCACGGACCAGCGACAAAACCTGGACGTGCCGCTCACAACGCACCGATCGCTTCGGTCGTTCGGTCGCGACCTGCGAAGCGGACGGGGAAGATGTCGCCCAATGGCTGGTGAAGAGTGGCTGGGCACTCGCCGACGTCCGCCATTCGCAGGCATACGAGGCCGACCAGACGGCTGCTCGCGACGCACAAGTCGGCTTATGGGGCGGTGCTTTCATCGCGCCGTCGGACTGGCGTGTCCGCAACAAGAAAGCCGGCCCCCTCGGCCTTATCAAACCAACGGGCGAAATGCTGCCGATCCTGTTCGCGTCAGCGTCTGGCCCGAAGGCTCCTTCTCCGACCTGCCGCATCAAGGGCAATGTCAATCGCGCCGGCGTCTGTATTTATCACACGCCCGAAAGCCGCTGGTATGCCAAGATCAAGATGCGAGTCGCCAAGGGCACACGCTGGTTTTGCTCTAAAGAAGAGGCCGAAGCCGCTGGCTGCCGCGAGACACGCCGCTGACAAAGCCGGCTTAACCATGACATCACGGCGCTGACGTGGCAGGGTCCGCGCACGATTCCCCGTGAGCGACATCTTGGACCCGTCGGACAGCCATCCCATCGCCGAGCAACAGCGCCGAAGCCGCCTCTATCGCGCGCTGCGCCTCACCGTGCTTGCCGCGACCATCTATGGCGGCATCGCCTATCTCTTGCTGCCCGAACTCTGGACTCACTACGAGCATCAGAAGTCGCTCGCCGGCATGCCGATGACCACGATGACCACCCAGGGCATCCCTGGCGATCCCATCAATGTCGGTTTGATCGGCGACAAACGAGACGTCATCTGCGCCATGCATGCCGCGGGCTGGTTTCCGGCCGATCCGGTCACGCTGAAATCGTCGATCGAAATCGTCGGCAGCGTGCTGCTCGATCGCCCCTATCGAACCGCACCGGTTTCGCCGCTGATCTATCTCGGTCGCCGCGAAGATCTCGCTTTCGAAAAGCCTTCGGGCGTCAGTCCGGACCAGCGCCATCACGTCCGGCTGTGGCGGGTGCTCGACAAAGGGCAGGAAGATCGCCAGGTCTGGCTTGGCGACGCCACCTATGATCGCAGCGTCGGCATCAGCTCCTACACCGGCGCCGTGACGCACCACATCGCCGCGGATGTCGATGCCGAGCGTGCCCTGCTCACCCGCGACCTGGAAAATGCCGGAATGGTCGAGGCCAAGTATCAAGTCACCGGGGTCGGCCCCACCATCGCCGGTCGCAATGGGGGCGGCGATCTTTATTTCACCGACGGCGAAATATGGATTCAGCGACTCGTGGTCGGCTGCGCCAGACGCACAGAACCGCCCGAGACCATCCCGAGCCCCGCCGCGACCGAAATCAAGGATCAGATTTTTCGCGCGGTCGCCAATGTGATCGGCCCCACATCGACACACTGACGGCGTCGCGATTTTGCGCTACACCGTGCTGTGCCGCAATGTCCGGCAAATTCAACGAGGACAGTCAATGGTCGTTCGTGCAGGTCGTGAATTCCTTGCTATCCCCGGCCCCACCACCATGCCGGACGAAGTGCTGCGCGCGATGCATCGGCCGCCGCTGGACATCTATTCCGATGCGATGGTGCAGCTGACCTACGGGCTCCTCGACGATCTCGGCAAGATATTCGCGACCACAGGCAAGACCTATATCTACATCGCCAACGGTCACGGCGCCTGGGAAGCGACGCTCACCAACGTGCTGTCACGCGGCGACAAGATCCTGGTGCTGGAAAGCGGCCGCTTCGCCACCGGATGGGGCAATGCCGCGCGTATGATGGGCGTCGAGGTGCAAAGGCTGAAGGGCGACTGGAATCGCGCCATCCGCCCTGCCGAAGTCGAGGCGGCCTTGCGCGCAGATACAGCGCACGAGATCAAGGCC
>SDZE01000041.1 GCA_004173095.1 Bradyrhizobiaceae bacterium | reverse complement strand
CCGGAAGATTCCAGCCGAACTGGCGGGCCGCGAAATACAGCGCCAGCGACGCCAGCATGGTCATGTCCGGCCTGCGCAACATCATCCACAAAACCGGCGGGAAGAAGCCCATCAGCACGATGTAGAGCGGCAGCACGTCCAGATTCAGCGGCTTGAACTTCAGCAGCAATCCGTTGGTCAGGGTCTGGATCGGATTGTCGACCAGCCCTGCGACGTTGAACTCGTTGATGATATCAGGATCGTTGTAGCGCTGTGCCACCCAGCCGATGGCTGCAATATAGATGACAAACAGAATGACGTGGGCAACATAGAGCTGCCAGACGCGCTTGGTGAGGCGCGTGGCGCCGACCACGAAGCCGCGCTCGATCATCATTTTCGCATACACGAACGAGGCCGTGTAGCCGGAGATGAAGACGAACAGGTCGGCAGCGTCGGAAAAGCCGTAGTTCCGGGTCGTCACCCAATTCACGACATTGTCCGGAATGTGATCGAGGAAGATCGCCCAATTGGCGATGCCACGGAACAGGTCCAGCCGCAGGTCTCGGCCTTTGGGAGGGAGGGTTGCGTGGATTTCCATGGGGACCGTTTCGAGAACCGGATGGGTGAGGTCGTTGACGAATTCGGACGCAGGGCTCAGGTCAGGATGGCCTGTCCTAAGCCCCGATTGTCACGGCAGTGAGGACCGAATATACACGTTGCCAGGCTACCAAACGACGGAATCGCGCGTAGATCTTCGTGCTAACTGGATATACCAGCGCCGGCGTTTTCACCACATTGTCGCAGTGTCGCATCTTCGAAAGCTGTCCGATCCCATGACCGCACGTATTTTCAAGGCCGCCAAGAACGCCATGCAATCAGGTATGGCCAAGACCCGGGACTGGCAGCTCGATTACGAGCCGGAGCAGGCGCGGGTGATCGAGCCTTTGATGGGCTGGACGTCCTCGACCGACATGAAGCAGCAGGTGTCGCTGCATTTCGACACCAAGGAAGACGCTGTCGCCTATTGCGAGCGCGAGGGCATTGCCTATCAGGTGCTCGAGCCGAAGGCCCGGATCGAGCGCAAGGTCGCCTATTCCGACAATTTCGCCTATGGGCGTCAAGAGCCCTGGTCGCACTGATTTCGTCGTCGGGGTCTTTCCTGACAGGCCGTTGCGGCGACGACGTCGCGCTGACGATGCCGGCCTGAGCTTGAAAACCGACCGATCAGGCCGCAACCGCGCCAAAAGTTTGGGTTGCGGGGGGCTATCGCGCGGTGACACGATCCGGTGTCGCATCCCGCGTCCGCTCGGCGGGCCGGACACAACAAAAAACGGACATGCAGGAAACGGGAGCCGATGGCCCTTCGCTCAACGCTCGATTCCACCTCGGCCGATTTCAAACGCAACATCGACGCCATGCAGGCCCAAGTCGCCGACTTGAAGGATCGGCTCGGTGCCGTGTCCGGCGGCGGCGGTGAGGCGGCCCGGGCCAAACATACCGCGCGCGGCAAGATGCTGGCGCGCGAGCGCGTCGATCTCCTCATTGATCCCGGCACGGCCTTTCTCGAATTGTCACCGCTGGCTGCCAATGGCCTCTATGGCGGCGATGTGCATTCCGCCAGCATCGTCACCGGCATCGGTCGGGTGTCCGGCCGCGAGTGCATGATCGTCGCCAATGACGCGACCATCAAGGGCGGCACCTACTATCCGATGACGGTGAAGAAGCATCTGCGCGCGCAGGACATTGCGCGGCAGAACAATCTGCCCTGCATCTATATGGTGGATTCGGGCGGCGCATTCCTGCCGTTGCAGGACGATCTGTTTCCGGACGAACGCCACTTCGGCCGCATCTTCTACAATCAGGCGCAGATGTCGGCGCAAGGCATCCCCCAGATCGCGGTGGTGATGGGCTCGTGCACCGCCGGCGGCGCGTATGTGCCGGCGATGTCCGACGAGAGCATCATCGTACGCAATCAGGGCACGATTTTCCTTGGCGGCCCACCGCTGGTCAAGGCCGCGACCGGCGAGGTCGTCTCGGCGGAAGAACTCGGGGGTGCCGACGTACATTCGCGTCAGTCGGGCGTCACCGATCATTATGCCCAGAACGACGCCCACGCCATCGGCATCGCGCGCAAAATCGTGGCCACCCTCAAGCCATCGCAGCGCGCGGCGTGGAATCTGCGCCCGGTCCGCGATCCGCTCTATCCGGCTCAAGAACTGTACGGCGTCATTCCCGCGGATGCGCGCAAACCGTTCGATATGCACGACATCATCGCGCGGATCGTCGATGGTTCGGAGTTCGACGAATTCAAGAAGCTGTACGGCACCACGCTGATTACCGGCTTCGCGCATATCTGGGGTTTCCCGGTCGGCATCATCGCCAATAACGGAATCCTGTTCAGCGAAAGCTCGCTGAAAGGCGCGCATTTCATCGAGCTTTGCTGCCAGCGCAATATTCCGCTGGTGTTCCTGCAGAACATCACAGGCTTCATGGTGGGCAAGAAATACGAAGCCGGCGGCATTGCACGCGATGGCGCCAAATTGGTCACGGCCGTCGCGACGGCGGGCGTTCCTAAATTCACCGTGGTGGTCGGTGGCTCCTATGGCGCCGGCAATTACGGCATGTGCGGCCGCGCCTATTCGCCGAGATTCCTGTGGATGTGGCCCAATGCCCGCATCTCGGTGATGGGGGGTGAGCAGGCGGCGATGGTTCTCAGCCAGTTACGCCGTGACAATATCGAAGCCAAGGGCGGCCAGTGGTCGACCGAGGAAGAGGAGGCTTTCCGCAAGCCGACGCGCGATCAGTTCGAGACCCAGGGCAGTCCGTATCACGCCACCGCGCGGCTGTGGGACGACGGCATCATTGATCCCGCGGATACCCGCCTCGTGTTGGGCCTGGGCCTCTCGGCCTCCGCAAACGCGCCGGTCGAGCCGACGCGTTTCGGCCTGTTCAGGATGTGAGGCGATCGCCATGGCCCAAGCAGTTCACGTCCAAGCAATCTATCGCCGTTTCCGCACACTGATGATCGCCAACCGCGGCGAGATCGCCTGCCGCGTCATGCGCACGGCGCGCGCCATGGGTCTGCGCACGGTCGCGGTTTATTCCGAAGCCGATGCCCATGCGCAGCATGTCGCCGAGGCGGACGAGGCCGTGCTCATCGGGCCCGCCCGCGCCAGCGACAGTTATCTCAACATCGAACGTATCCTGGCTGCTGCGAAGAGCAGTGGTGCCGAAGCCATTCACCCCGGGTACGGCTTCTTGTCGGAGAGCGCCGAGTTCGCGCAGGCCTGCGCCGATGCCGGCCTGATCTTCGTCGGCCCGACGGCCGCCATGATCACCGCCATGGGCTCGAAGTCCGGGTCCAAGGCGCTGATGGAAAAGGCCGGCGTGCCGCTGGTGCCCGGTTATCACGGCGAGGCGCAGGATGACGTCACGCTGTCCAGCGCTGCGAACGCGATCGGTTTCCCGGTTCTGGTGAAGGCGTCGGCGGGCGGCGGTGGTCGCGGCATGCGCGTGGTGCGCTCGGCGGACGAACTCGCGCCGGCCATCGTCAGCGCCAAGCGTGAGGCCAAGGCGGCGTTCGGTGACGATCGCATGCTGATCGAGAAATATGTTGATAATCCCCGCCACATCGAAGTGCAGATCATCGGCGACAGTCATGGCAATCTGCTGTCGCTGTTCGAGCGCGAATGTACGCTGCAACGGCGGCATCAGAAGGTGATCGAGGAAGCGCCTTCGCCGACACTGGATCAGACCCAGCGCGACGCCGTCTGTGCGGCAGCCCGCAAGGCGGCCGGCGCGGTGCGCTATGTCGGCGCTGGCACCATCGAATTCGTCTCCGATGGCAAGGACGTGTTCTTCATCGAAATGAACACGCGCTTGCAGGTTGAGCATCCCGTCACCGAATTGATCACCGGCGTCGATCTCGTCGAATGGCAGCTTCGCGTCGCCTTCGGTGAAGCGCTGCCGCTGACGCAGGACCAGATCAAACTGAACGGTCACGCCATCGAGGCGCGAGTCTACGCCGAAAATCCCGACAGAAATTTCATGCCGTCGGTCGGCCGTATTGCCACCTGGCGCATGCCATCGGAAATCGAGGGGCTGCGCGTCGACGCCGGTTACCGCGCGGGCGACAGCGTGTCGCCGAACTACGACGCCATGCTGGCCAAGATCATCACCTGGGCGCCGACCCGTGCGATGGCCATCGACGCGCTCGGCCGGGCGCTCGACGAGACGGACATTCGCGGCATCGTTACCAACACGTCGTTTCTGTCGAAACTGGTGACGCACCCCGATGTCCGCGCCAACCGCATCGATACCGGTTTCATCGAGCGCGAACTGGACGGCTTGACCGGTGGCGGCATCGTCGTCAGCGAGCTTGAACTAGCGGCCGCCGTCGCGGCCATCACCGTCGCCGAGCAGGCTACTAAGGATGTTACGGGTCGCTCTCCGTGGCTGACCGCCGGTTGGATGCCGGTTGGCCGACGCAACCGTCACTTCAGATTCAAGCGTGACCAGGACGACTGGTTGGTGACGCTGCGTTATGGCAGCGGCCCGGCCACGATCATCATCAATGATCGCGAGATCGCCTTTGTCGCGACATCGACCGGCGATGACATGCTCGAGCTCACGCTGGATGGTGTGCGCTCGCGCATCACAGCGATCGTCGATGGGCATGAGGTCTATGTGCGCACACGCAATGGTCGCTTCGATCTGCATTGGGTCGATCCGTTCGGCGGCGATGACGAGGAAACCACCGGCGAGGACAAGATCGTGGCGCCGCTGCCCGGCACAGTCGTGGCGCTGCTGGCGGAGGAGGGCGACGTACTGGAGAAGGGCGCCGCCATCCTCACGCTGGAAGTGATGAAGATGGAGCAGACCTTGCGGGCGCCCTTTGCGGGCGTGCTCAAGCTGCTCAAATGCAAGGTCGGCGACGTGGTTGGCGAAGGCGCCGAACTCGCCGAGATCGAGCCGAGCGCCTGAGCTCATAAACAAAGATGGGAATGCCATGAACGATCAGGTTCGGATCGTCGAAGTCGGCCCGCGCGACGGCCTGCAGAATGAGAAGGCGCAGGTCAGCGTTGCAGATCGCATCGCCTTTGCGCGTCGGCTGTTCGCAGCCGGCCTGCATACGATCGAGGTCGGCTCTTTCGTGTCGCCCAAGGCGGTGCCGAAAATGCAGGGGTCGGACGAGGTATTTCGCGGGGTCAGCGATTTGCCGGGCGAATTCCACGTGCTGGTACCCAATGAAAAAGGCTATGAGGGCGCGAAGGCCGTCGGCGCCAAAGTGATCGCCGTGTTCGCATCGGCCTCTGAAGCCTTCTCGCGCGCCAATATCAATTGTTCGGTGGCGGAGTCGATCGAGCGCTTCACGCCAGTGATCGCACGCGCGAAAGCCGACGGCATCAAAGTCCGCGGTTATATCTCCTGCGTGCTCGGCTGCCCGTATGAGGGCGAGGTCGCGGCGAAGGCTGTCGTCGATGTGGCCAAGACACTGGCGGATCTCGGTTGCTACGAGGTCTCGCTGGGCGACACCATCGGCGTGGGAACGCCGACCAAGGCGCGCCACTTGCTCCGGGCCGTGGCGCAGGAGGTCCCGATGGAGCGACTGGCAATGCACTTCCACGACACCTATGGGCAGGCGCTGGCCAACATCTATGCAGGTTTGGAAGAAGGCTGCCGGGTGATCGACAGCGCCGCGGGTGGGCTCGGTGGCTGCCCCTACGCGCCAGGCGCAACCGGCAATGTCGGAACCGAAGATGTCGTTTACATGCTGGAGGGCATGGGGATCGCAACCGGCGTCGACATGGACAAGTTGCTGATCGCGACCAACGGGATCAGTCAGGTCATCGGCCGCCAGCCTGTCAGCCGGGTTGCGTCCGCGCTGAACACCAAGGCCGGATCTCGTTCATGACAAATCGGGCTGGCTAAGGACGCCAGCCCGCCTAAATGGCTTTAGCGGTGCTATGTTACTTTTTGCGCGCCTTGCGAGCGGCGTAGCGGGCATCACGCGCGGCTTTCTGCTCGAGTTCCGCGGCGGCGCGGGCGGCTTCCGCATCTTCACTCTCGCGGGCGATGCGTGCGGCCTCGGCCGCAGCTTCTTCAGCGGCACGGATCTTGGCAGCGGCCTTTTCGGCTTCGCGGGCTGCCTTTTTCTCTTCGCGCGCAGCGGCCTGCGATGCCCGCTCGGCCAAACGGGCCTGCACGGCTGGATCGTCCGCGCCAGGCTGTGCCTTGAACTTGGCCAGAATATTCTGACGCGCCTCCTGGGCGGCCTTCTGACGATCGGCGAAGCCGGGTGTTTTGAATCCGCTCATGAAGGAGCCTTGTCGCTTTCTCTTTGGAGATGGGTTTGCTGGTAGCCGTCGCGGGTCGGGCAATTGCCGGACTGACCGCAACATGGCAGCGGTTTACAATGCGCGAGGCAGCGATGCATCAACAAATTAACAAAATCGACGTCGTCCGGGTGCCGCGATAGCGCGCCCGCTGCGATCTGTGAATGCCGGTTGAACTGCCTCATTGAACTGCAAGTACAGCCCCATCGCCGGTTTAAGAGCCGAAAATGGCGCATATAGCCAGGAATGGCCGCTTTCGGTCCGTTCAACGCCGCTGTGCCATTTGAACCAAAGGCGAGATCATAGCGACGGATGGGAACCATCCAAAAAGCGACGGGTTTAAATACGCTATCGGGAGTTATTTATGCCAGCAGCGATCGATCGCGTCATTCGCAACCTCTCCATCAAAGCAGTGGCTCTCCTCGCCAAGGAAAAGCCCGCCGATATGTCGAGTTCCGACGCCGTTTCGATGGCCGAGCGCATGCTTGATAATTACAGGACGCAATCCCAAGCGCGTGCGACCCGCCACTGAGGGTCTTGCCTATTCAGGGACAAGCGGGGCATAGCTGCGCTCCCTCTCACTCCGCGTCAGGACTCATCATGAGAAGCTTCTTCCGCGTCATGGCCGTGACGGCCAGCGCAATCGGTGCTGTCACCGGCTCCGCAATCATCGATGTGACGCACACCGTAGCGATGGCGCAAACCGCAGGAAAAACCATGACAACAGCATCAGGCCTCAAGATCGAAGATTCCAAGGTTGGCACGGGCGCCTCGCCGGCGAGCGGCCAGACCTGTGTGATGCACTATACGGGTTGGCTGTACGAGAACGGCCAGAAGACCAAGAAATTCGACTCGTCGGTTGATCGAAACGAGCCGTTTGAATTTCCGATCGGCATGGGCCGGGTCATCAAGGGTTGGGACGAGGGCGTTGCCACGATGAAGGTCGGCGGCAAGCGCACACTGATCATCCCGCCGGATCTCGGCTATGGCGCACGTGGCGCGGGCGGCGTCATCCCGCCGAACGCTACGCTCATTTTCGAGGTCGAATTGCTCGGCGTGAAATAGGCCGTCAGGCCTGCGCGATCCGACGCAGCAACGTGCGCAGATCACCCTCGCCGGCAAAAAGATCGGCGAGGGGCGAGGCTTTGGCGATGAAGGGCGACTTGTCCGGATGGACGAGGTTGACGCCCATTTGCAAAACGTCCGCCCGTGATTTCGCCTCGAAGGCTTGCCACAGTCTGTTCATGACATGATAGGACGCCATTGCCGCCTCGCGCAGGATGCTGCGTTGCTGCGGCGTGAAGGCTGCCATCCGATCGGTGCCGACCAGCAGCACGTCCGGAATCATGGTGTGTTCGTCGAACGAATAATGCGTGGTCACCTCGCCATGCCGACCGACGATCAGGGCGACGATGCTGTTTTCCGCGCCATCCACGACGCCCGATTTCAGAGCCACATAGACATTGCTCCAGGCAAGTTCGACGCCTTCAGCGCCGAACAACTGCAGCAGCCGTGTCATGGTCTCCGACGGCTGGATGCGGATCTTGAGATCCTTGAGATCGTCGGGATGTTGGATCGGTTTGCGGCCATAGAAGCTGCGGGCACCGGCATCGTAAAATGTCAGCCCGACCAGACCTGATTGCGTGGTGGACGCCAGAATGTCACGGCCGACATCCGAACTTGTCACCCGCTGCCAGTGATCGCGATCGTGCAAGCCGAACGGCAGATTGAGCACCCGATAGGCGGGATGAAAGCGCTCCAGCAGGCTGCCGCTGACTTTCAGGAAATCAAGCTTGCCGGCCTGCACCTGCGAGATGAGGTCGCTTTCCTGGCCCAACTGACCATCGGCAAACAGCGTGATGTCGAGTTCTCCCTGCGACTGGGCGCGGACAAGATCGGCGAAATGCTGCATCGCCGGATGCACGGGATGCGTTGTCGGTAGTCCATGGGCAAGCCGCAGCCGCAACGGCGCGGCACGCAGCACCGCAGGGCACGCGATCCCGAGGCTGGCTGTCAGGAGAAGGCGCCGAGAAAGCATGGCTGAACCCGCAAGGCTGTCCGGAATGGGGCGAGGGAAACGGCTTGATGCTTTGCCGTTATGGCATCCCCGACATCATACGCCCTCCCGGTTGGCGTTTAAAGCCTTGCCGTCGCACCTTTGGGTCGCTGGGTCTGTAACAGGCCGATATAGCGGTGCTTGCCGTCGGCGGGAATAGCTTGGCGCGCAACCAGATGATGGATGCAGTTCAGGGCGAGATCGAACGAGCCGTAGCAATGATGCGCGATCAGCGCGAGATGCTTGAGCTGTTCGCTGTCCATCAGCTCTGGATCGATGAAGTTGCGGACATAGACGACATCGGCTTCGACCAGCTGATTGATGGCAGCAGCAGGATCGGGTCCCATCATGGGGGCGATCATCTTCTTGTTGGTCGCGGCAAACATGTGCGGGATGAAACCGAGGCTGCGTAATTCAAGATCGACATCGCCAAACACGGGCTGCTCTTTATAGAGCGGCACGAAGGATACTTCTGTCTGGATCGCGACAGTCTTGGCCAGCTTGTTACGGCCGTGCCGAAACACCGCGTGTTCTCCGCCCTGGATATCGATCTTGAGAAAATCGACGGCGGCAATTTCCGCGATATCGTCGAGGCGTCGAGTTTGAAGCGGCAGCTGCTCGATCACCCGGCCAAGCTCGGCAAAATTAGGAAAATGCGTCAGCGTCTTCGCGTCCGGCTGCAGGAGGCTGGCGAAACCGATGCCGCGACAGATATTGAGCGCATGCTGTCCGCCGTCACCGACGGCGTAAGGCAGATACGTCTCGTAACAGCTTTTGCGCGCAGCGAGTTGCGCGATGGCAGCCGGGTGCGGATCGAACCCGGTGACGCGGCAGATTCGTTTCTGCATCATGGGATTATACGGCGGATCGCCATCGATCGGATTGGCGCCGATATCGACGATTTCCGTCAGGCGCGCGGGTTGCAGCAACGCCGTCAGTTCGTCGGCAGCAGTCCCACTCCCGCGCGCCTTTTGATCGCTTGGATTCATCGATCCGACTTTGGACGGTCCAGCGGTCGGACGCGCCGCGTCACAACGTCGCGTAGCGCCGAGGAACCATGGCGGCCGCGGACGCTTGACGCACTCGTTCTCGAATAATGGAGGTTTTGATGCGACTTCGACAGTTGATGGTGGCCGGCGCGATGGCAGGCACCCTTATTGCGACGCCGGCATGGGCAGAGGAGACGCTTTCCGGCCTGCTGACCGTGGTCGATCGGACCACCGGCGAGATCGTGGTCAAACCCGATGAGGGTGGAACGGTCGGATCCAGCGCCACAGCCGCAACTGAAAGGTTCAAGTTGCGCGATGGCATCCCCGAGTCGCTTCATGCCGGCGAGAAGGTCAAGATAACCTACACCGGTACCGGCGACGTCAAGACGGCCATCAAGGTCGACGAGGTCAAGAACTGATCATATGCCAGTGACGCGGGGCGCCCGACGCTGCTCCTGATCGACACGCAGGACACCGTCGCGCGCCTTGTTCAGGATGCAGCCTTGCGCCACGAGGGCGACAGGCCTTCGCGCATGGCGAGGCGGCGCAGCGGGCCGATCGACGCCATGGCGTGCATGCCGGCGGCGCGCAGTGCCTGCACCGGCATCAACTCGCTAAGCAACGAACGGTTGGCCATGTCGATGGCGAAGGTCCGCGTGGCGATGTCGGTGCGGCGCATTCGGGCGAACCGGGCGATGGTCGACGGCGCGCCGAGGTCGTCGCCGGCCAGCCCGGCGTCGCGCACCATCGTCGCCAGATCCGACGCGTCGCGCAGACCGAGATTCAGACCCTGTGCGCCGATCGGCGGCATCACATGGGCGGCTTCGCCGACCAGCACGATGCGGTTGGCGGCAAGCGCGCGCGGCTGCTCGATCCCGAGCGGAAACAGATGCCGTCCGGCGGCCACCTCGATGCGGCCGAGAATGTGGTGCGACTGTTTCTCGACCGCCTGAGCCAGCGCGGCATCATCCAGGGCCATCAGCCGACGGGCGTCATTGGGTTTATTGACCCACACCACGCTGCAGCGACTGTCAGGGAGCGGGACGAACACGCACGGGCCGTGCGGCGTGTGGAATTCGGTGGAGATATTATTGTGCGGTCGGCTGTGGCCGATGTTGAACGTCAGCGCCATCTGGTCGAGCGGCCGCCGCGTCACGGCGATACCGGCGGCTTCGCGGCACAGCGAGTGCCGTCCATCGGCACCGACCACCAGCCGGGCCGCGAGGGTTGTGCCGACGGCGGTCCGGATCACGACCTGCATGTCGTCCGGCGTCACGGTCTCGGCATCGTCATCGATGCGGACCAGATTTGTCAGTTCGCTCGCGCGCTGCTCGAGCGCCGCGGTGAGGTCGCGGTTGGCGATATTGTAGCCGAACGCGTCGAGCCCGATTTCGCTGCTGACGAATTTGACCTCGGGCGCACGGATCAGGCGATTGGTATCATCGACCAAACGCATCGCTGCCAACGGAGTCGATGCGCCGGCGCATAGCGGCCAGACTCCCAGTTCGGTCAAGAAGTCGATGGAGCCGCCGAGCAGGGCGGTGGTGCGATTGTCGGCATAAGGCGCCTGGCGGGCCACCAGCGCGGTCCGCGCGCCGGTTTGGGCCAGCCCGATCGCAGCAGCGAGACCGGCAGGGCCGCCGCCAACGATGGCCACGTCGTAGGGCGAAGCGGAAACGAGGGGCTCTGTCATGCGCTAATCATCGGCCTTTCAGCGTCCGTTTTCAAGCCTGCGGGAGTGTCGAGCTACCTGCTTGCATGCGCGGCGACCGAAAGCCGCATTGGCGCATAACGGCGCATATACAAGCTTCGCCGCTTTCTGCTAGCAATCCGATATTCATGGCTGCCAACGGTCCCCATCATCTTATGCCACCGTCGCGTCGCGCGCGCGTCGCTGCATTCAGTATTCATATCCTGACGGCGCTGGGCGCTGGTATCGCGCTATTGGCGATGGCGTCCGCGGTCCGCAACGAGTGGGCGGCGATGTTCGGCTGGCTCGGGCTGGCTCTGTTAGTGGACGCCGTCGATGGTCCGCTCGCGCGGTATCTCGATGTCGGGCGGGTGCTGCCGGACTGGTCTGGCGATGCGCTCGATTTCGTGGTCGATTTCCTGACTTACGTCTTTGTGCCTGCCTATGCGATCATGGCGTCGGGTCTACTGGTGCCGTCGTTAGCGGCCCTGCTCGGAGCGGGCATCGTCGTCACCAGCGCGTTATATTTCGCCGATACGCGGATGAAGACCGACGACAACCATTTCCGCGGCTTTCCGGCCTTGTGGAATGGCGCGGCGTTTTACCTGTTCCTGCTGCGGCCATCGCAGATGGTCGCGAGCCTGGCGACCCTGGTGCTGATCGTGCTGACCTTCGTGCCGCTGCATGTGCTGCATCCGGTGCGGGTCAAGCGCCTCCGCAATTTCAACCTGGCGCTGATCGCTCTCTGGGCGGTGCTGGCAGCCATCGTGCTGTTGCAGGAGTTTGCTGTTGCTCTCCCGATCACGGTCGCGCTGTGCGCGATCGCGCTCTACATCGTCTGCGGTGACGCCGTCATCCGCCTCATGAGGCCTGAAAGACCATGATGGACCTGATCTACAGCCCGGAAGCCTGGGCAGCTCTCGCGACCCTGACGGCGCTCGAGATCGTGCTCGGCATCGACAACGTGATTTTCCTGTCGGTGCTGGTGTCGCGACTGCCGGAGCCGCAGGCGACCCGCGCCCGCCAGATCGGTCTGTTATTGGCGCTGGTCTTCCGGATCGCATTGCTGAGCATCTTGGTTTGGCTGATCGGGCTGACCGAGCCGGTCATCACCGTGCGCGGCCTGGCGCTGTCATGGCGCGACCTGATCCTGATCGGCGGCGGACTTTTCCTGATCGCCAAGGCGACCCACGAAATCCATGCCGAGGTCGAAGCCAAGCACGGCGCCGTCAGCGACAAGCCGGTTGCGAATGCGTTCGCCTGGGTGATCCTGCAGGTGGTCATCGTCGATCTCGTATTCTCGCTCGACTCCATCATCACCGCCATCGGCATGGCCGAAGACATCGAGATCATGGTCGCCGCCGTGCTGATCGCCTGCGCGGTGATGTATGTGTCGTCGGGACCGGTGGCACGTTTCGTCGCCGAATATCCCACCACCAAGATGCTGGCGCTGGCGTTCCTGGTGCTGATCGGCGTTTCGCTGGTGGCGGACGGTTTCAAATTCCACATTCCGCGCGGCTATATCTATTTCGCCATCCTGTTCTCGGCGGCGGTGGAATTGTTCAACGTCCTGGCCAAGCGCAACCGCCGCAAACGCATGGGCTAGCTGCAGTTGACAAGCCGCACGGGGCAGCGGACGCTCGGCGCAAGTAGTCAGGGAGAGATTGATGACCAAGGCCGTGCGCGTCCACAAAACCGGTGGACCCGAAGTTCTCACTTATGAAGATGTGGTGGTGCCGGCGCCGGCAGCGGGCGAGGTGCGAATCCGCCAGCACGTGATCGGCGTCAACTTCATCGATACGTATTTTCGCACCGGTCTGTACAAGGCGCCGCAACTGCCGTTCATCGCCGGCAACGAAGCCTCAGGCGAAGTCGTCGAAGTCGGACCGGGCGTCACCGGTTTTCATCCCGGCGACCGCGTCGCCTATTACTCGGCGCTCGGCAGCTACGCGACCGAACGCGTGTTCGCGGCCGACCGCCTTGTGAAATTGCCTGATCGGATCACGTACGAGCAGGGCGCCGTGCTGATGCTGAAGGGCCTGACCGTCTGGTACCTGCTACACAAGACGTTCAAGGTCGAGCCGCATCACCGCGTGCTGATCCATGCCGCAGCCGGCGGCATCGGTCTGTTGGCGTGCCAGTGGGCTAAGGCGATGGGCGCCCATGTGATAGGCACCGTCGGCTCGAAAGAGAAGGGCGAGTTGGCGCTCGCCAATGGCTGCGACCACGTCATCTATTACAACGAGGAAAACTTCGTCGACCGCGTCAAACAGATCTCGCGCAACGAATTGTGCGACGTCGTCTATGACGGCGTCGGCAAGACCACGTATCCCGGCTCGCTGTCCTGCCTGAAGCCGCGCGGCATGTGGGTGTCGTTCGGCAATGCCTCCGGCCCGGTGCCGCCGTTCTCGATCGCCGAACTCAACAATCACGGCTCGCTGTTCGCCACGCGTCCCAAGCTGAACGACTATGTGGCGAAACGGTCGGAGTTATTGGAAGGCGCCGATACGCTGTTCTCGGCGGTGATCGACGGCAAGCTGCACGTTCCGATCAATCACGCCTATGCGCTGAAGGACGCCGCGAAAGCGCATACTGATCTGGAAGCGAGGAAGACGACGGGCGCAGTGATCTTGAAGGTGTGATGCTTCTTTCCCTCCCCCAAGCGGCGAAGCCGCGCCGTGGGGAGGGTGGCGCGAGCGAAGCGAGTGACGGGTGGGGTGCCCTACGCTCCGCTCGATCGTGGGGGTAGACCCCACCCCCGCCTAACGGCGGACCCTCCCCATTCGCTTTGCTCCGGGGAGGGAAGCTAATAGCGCCTGCGCTCTACTAGAACCCCGCCACCGTCCCGTGCAGGTCATACGCATCCGCGCGGTCGATCTTGGCGGTTACGATCTCGCCGACTTTCAGCGGACGGCGCGCCGAGACATAGACGGCGCCGTCGATTTGCGGGGCGTCGGCCTTGGAGCGGCCTTTCGCCACCGTCGGGCCAATCTCGTCGATGATGACCTGCTGCCGCGTGCCGACCTTGCGCTTCAGGCGGCGCGCGGAAATCTTCTGCTGGCGTTCCATCAGCGCGTTCCAGCGCAGCTGTTTCAGTTCGTCGGGCACCTCGTTGCCGATCGCATTCGACACAGCACCCGCCACCGGCTCGTATTTGAACGCGCCGACGCGGTCGATCTGGGCCTCATCGAGCCAGTCGAGCAGATACTGGAAGTCGTCTTCGGTCTCGCCGGGGAAGCCGACGATGAAGGTCGATCGCAAGGTCAGGTCCGGACACATCTCCCGCCATGACTTGATGCGCGCGAGCGTCTTGTCCTGTGCGGCCGGGCGCTTCATCGCCTTCAGCACGTTCGGTGCGGCGTGCTGGAACGGGATGTCGAGATAAGGCAGCACATTGCTGCCGGGCTGCATCAGGCCGATCACCTCGTCGACATGCGGATAGGGATAGACATATTGCAGCCGCACCCAGGCGCCGAGCTGGCCGAGCTCCTTGGCGAGATCGTAGAACTTTGCGCGGACGCTGCGGTCCTGCCACTGGCTTTCGGCGTATTTGATATCGACGCCGTAGGCCGAGGTGTCCTGCGACACCACCAGCAATTCCTTGACGCCGGCTTTCACCAGCTTCTCGGCCTCGATCAGCACGTCGCGCGCCGAGCGCGAGGCAAGGTCGCCACGCAGTTTTGGAATGATGCAGAAGGTGCAGCGGTTGTTGCAGCCCTCGGAAATCTTCAGATAGGCATAGTGCCGCGGCGTCAGCCGGATGCCTTGTGGCGGCACCAGATCGAGATGCGGATTGTGCACCGGCGGCAGCGCGCGATGCACGGCGTCGAGCACGCTCTCATATTGCTGCGGCCCGGTGATCGACAGCACGTTGGGATAGGCCGCTTCGATCTGCTCGGGTTCAGCGCCCATGCAGCCGGTGACGATCACCTTGCCGTTCTGCGCCATGGCTTCGCCGATCGCACCGAGCGACTCCTGCTTGGCGCTGTCGAGGAAGCCGCAGGTGTTGACGATGACGATGTCGGCGCCGTCATGCTTGCGGGCGAGCTCATAGCCCTCGGCGCGCAGCCGGGTGATGATGCGCTCGGAGTCCACCAGCGCCTTGGGGCAGCCCAGCGAGACAAAGGAGATTTTGGGCGCGGCGGCCTGTTGCATGTCGGATCTGCCTGATTGAAGGGCAGCAAGTAGTCCTATTTGCTCATAAATACAAGGCTTTATGCCGGGCAGCGCCATGCTAGGATGGTGCATACAGCCGAGTGCCCGATGCCCGACCAGTCGCCCAAGATCGTCATCGTCGACGAAAGCCCGATCCGGGCTGCCATTCTCGAAGAGGGGCTGCGCGAGTCCGGCTATGGCGACGTGCATCATATCCGGGAGATGCAGAACCTGCTGGCCCGGGTCTATGCGCTGGATCCCGATGTCATCGTCATCGATCTGGAAAACCCCAGCCGCGACGTGCTGGAACAGATGTTCCAGGTGTCGCGCGCGGTGCGCCGGCCGGTCGCCATGTTCGTCGATCAGAGCGACGCCGAGTCGGCGCGCGCCTCGGTCGAGGCGGGGGTATCGTCCTACATCGTCGACGGTCTGAAGAAAGAGCGGATCAAGCCGATCCTCGATCTGTGCATCTCGCGGTTCAACGCCTTCTCCCGGCTGCAGGACGAATTGGAACGCACCAAATCGGCGCTCGAAGAGCGCAAGATCATCGATCGCGCCAAGGGCATCGTGATGAAGCTGAAAGGCCTCACCGAAGACGAGGCCTATGTGCTGCTGCGCTCCACCGCGATGCGCGAGAAGAAGAAAATCGGTGAGATCGCCCAGTCGATCATCACCGCAGCGGAGTTGCTGAAATGACCGATCACCCGCTTCGCATCGGATTCATCCCGCTGGTCGATGCCGCCGCGCTGATCGTGGCGGTCGACAAGGGATTTACCCGGGCCGAAGGGCTCGACGTCGAGCTGGTGCGCGAAGTGTCGTGGTCGAATGTCCGCGACAAGCTCAATATCGGCCTGTTCGAGGCGGCACATCTGCTGGCACCGGTCGCCATCGCGTCCAGTCTGGGGCTCGGTCACGTTAGAGTTCCGATCGTCGCGCCGTTCAATCTGGGCATCAATGGCAACGCCATCACCGTGTCGCCGGCGCTACATGCCGCGATCATGGCGGAACTCGACGGTGCCGCCACCGACCCGATGGCGACGGCGCAGGCGCTCAGCCGCGTAGTGGCGGCGCGCGCGCGGACGGGCGCCGAGCCATTGACGTTCGGCATGACGTTTCCGTTCTCCACGCATAATTATCAGCTGCGGTTCTGGATGGCCGCCGGCTGCGTGGATCCCGACGAGGATGTGCGGCTGGTGGTGTTGCCGCCGCCCTACATGGTGGACAGCCTGGCGTCCGGCCATGTCGATGCCTTCTGCGTCGGCGCGCCCTGGAATTCGGTCGCCGTCGATCTCGGCGTGGGCCATATCCTGCATTTCGTCTCGGACATCCTTCAGAGTGCCGCCGAGAAAGTGCTGGCGATCCGGCAGGACTGGGCCGAGAAGCGCCCCGATCGGGTCGCGGCGCTGACCCGCGCCCACGTGCAGGCAGCCGCCTTCATCGAGAACCCCGCCAATCGCACCGAGACCGCGGCGATCCTGGCCCGGCCGGATCGCATCGGCGTATCGCCCGAAGTGCTGCTGCGGACACTGGACGGCAAGTTGAAGATCTCGCCGGACGGCACGATGCGCGAAAGCAGCCGCTATCTGCTGGTCGGCCGCGAAGGCGCAGGTCGACCCGATCCCGTACAGGCCGCCTGGCTCTATGCCCAGATGGTGCGCTGGGGGCAGGCGGCAATCAGC
>SDZE01000554.1 GCA_004173095.1 Bradyrhizobiaceae bacterium | reverse complement strand
TCATCAGCGTGCGCCTGTCCGGTGTGTTCGGACCGTGGGAACGCGCCGGCGGTGTGCGCGATACGCCGTCGCCGCAAGCCTTGATCATGGCGTGCTGTGCCGAACGGCGTCCGGCGCTGCTGAGCGACCCCGGCGAGAAGGACTGGGTCTATGCGCCCGATGTGGCCGCCGCCGTGCAATTGCTGCTGGAAGCGGAGCGGCCGCGTCACGGGCTGTATAATATTTCGAGCGGCATGAATTACACCGCGGAAGCATGGGGCGCCGCCTTCGCCGCTTCGAATCCGGGCTTCACATGCCGGCTCGCGGCGGCCGGTGAAACCCCGACGGTCACCGTGCATGGGCCGACGCGCGCGCCGCTCTCGGTGCGACGGCTCGACGACGAATTCGGTTGGCGCGCGCAGTTCGACTGCGCGGCATCGGCGGATCACTTAAGCCGCTGGCTGCGCGAACATGGGGGAGTGGCATGAGATGAAATTGGCTGGGCAGGTTGCGATCGTCACCGGCGCCGGATCGGGCATCGGCCGCGCCAGTGCGCTGCTGTTTGCGGGCGAAGGCGCCTATGTGGCCATCGTCGATCGCGATGCGGCCGGCGCCGAGGACACCCTCACGGCGCTGCGTGCAGCGGGCGGCGACGGCCAGGTCTATGTGGGCGACGTCGGCGACGCCGGTTTTGCAAGCGCGACCGTTGACAACGTGGTCGCCGGTCATGGACGCATCGACGTGTTGATGACGGCGGCGGGTTTCTCCTGCGGCGGCACGGTGGTCACCACCGAGCCCGCCGATTGGGACGCGGTGTTTCGCGCCAATGTCGGCGGCACCTGGCTGTGGGCGCGTGGCGCGGTGCCGGTGATGCAGCGTCAGGGCAAGGGGTCGATCATCACGCTGGCCTCGCAACTCGCGGTCGCCGGCGGGCGTGGCAATACTGCCTATATCGCAGCGAAGGGCGCCATCGTCAGCCTGACCCGCACCATGGCCGTGGATTTCGCGCCCGATGGCATTCGCGTCAACGCGATTGCGCCGGGTGCGATCGATACGCCGATGCTCCGCCGCAGCTTTGCGCGCCATGCGGACCCCGAACCGATCCGCGAAGCCTCGCGGCAGCGCCATGCCATGAAGCGGTTCGGCCAGGCCGAGGAAGTCGCCGAAGCCGCGCTCTATCTCGCCGGTGACGGATCGTCCTTCGTGACCGGCATCGTATTGCCGGTGGATGGCGGCTGGCTCGCCGCGTGATCAGGACGCCGCGGGCTTACGCGCACGCGCTTGTCCGGTTTTGCCACGCAGGATCTGGGCAAGCGCCGCAGCATTGTGGGACAGCGGCTCGAAGCGGGGCGTGAGCAGATAGGCCTTCATGGCGGTCCGTGGCGCCAGCGGGCGCGCCACCAGATCGGGCCAGGCATGGCCGCGCAGCACGAATTCATCGACGACGGCGATGCCGGCACCGGACCGCACCATGGCGCAGGCATCGGGCGTGAAACGCACCACCGTCGCAATGCGGATCGGCTCGGCGCTGGCTGCCAGCGCTTCGGTGACGATGTGGCCGTACGGCGTCTGGCCGCCGAAGCCGATCAGGGAATAGGGCGCCAGTTCGCGGGCGCGAATGCTGCGCTGTTTGGCCAGCGGATGGCCCGACGGCATCACCACATTCAACGACCCCTCGGCGATGACCTCGACATCGACGGTCGGCTCATCGACCGGGAGGACCGAGATGCCGAGATCTGCACGCGCGGTGGCGACCCGGCTGATGATCTCCGACAGGGTCAGCGTTTCGAACTCGACCTTGAGGTCGGGAAAGCGGCGGCGCAATCTGGCGATGGCGTCGGGTACCATGCTGTGGCCAGCGCTCGGGCTTGCCACCACCCGCACCGAGCCGGTGCCGTGGGCGCGCAATTCATCGGCGAGATCGTTGATGCGCAACACGCCGCGATGCACCTCGTCGACCTCGACGAATAACCGTTTCGCCTCCGGCGTCGGCTGCACGCGACCGCGGACCCGCTCGAACAACTGCAGCTTCAACCCGTCCTCGGTATAAGCGAGCAGGCGGCTGATGGCCGGCTGCGAGACCGACAGCAATCGTGCCGCACCACTGATCGAGCCGGTCATCATGATGGCGCGAAATACTTCAATCTGCCGCAAGTTTAGGCGCATGTGCATTGTCCGGTGCCAAAGTGCGTGGAATCCGTCGCCGGGAGCGACCGTCATTCTCCCATAACGACTGATTATAGCCGCACGACAAATTAGCATAGTTGGTTCTATTCTTGCTTTGCTAGTCTTCACGTGCCGGTTCGAGCGAAGTGGAGACAGCGTGAGCGATCGTTCTCGTCGGGCGCAGTGGTTTGCATTGCATCCATACACATCCGCCGTCGCATCTCGCAGCATGCACGTTCCTCGACGCGGGGACCGTGCGTGATGGATGGTCTTGCTGCTCACGCTGCGCTGGTTCAACGCGACCTCGCCAAGACGGCGCATCCGGCGATGTCATGGCTGACGCCGGTGCCCGCGCCGGACGGCAGCGCGGCGCTGGACGTCGTGATCGTCGGCGGCGGGCAGTCGGGACTGGCCATCGCCTTTGCGCTCAAGCGTTCGCAGGTCACCAACATTCTCGTCGTCGACAAGGCCGAGCAAGGTCGCGAAGGCCCGTGGCTCACTTATGCGCGGATGCCGACGCTGCGCAGCCCGAAGGATTACACCGGCCCCGACCTCGATATCCCGTCGCTGACCTATCAGTCCTGGCACGAGGCGAAATACGGTGCCGATAGCTGGCGTGATCTCACGCTGATCCCGCGTGAATACTGGGCGGACTATCTGCTGTGGTATCGCCGCGTGCTCGATCTGCCGGTGCGCAATGGCTGCGAGGTGATCGACATCGCGCCCGCCGATCACGGCTTGCTGGCGGTGACGCTCCGCAGCGCGGACGGCGAACAACGCATCTACACGCGCAAGGTCGTGCTGGCCACCGGGCAGGAAGGCATGGGCGACTGGAGCATTCCCGCGCCGCTGCGTCATCTGCCGGCCGCGCGCTGCGTGCACTCGGCTGCCGCCATCGACTTCGCCAGCCTGCGCGGCCGGCGCGTGGCGGTGATCGGCGCCGGCGCATCGGCGTTCGACAATGCCGCGACGGCGCTCGAACATGGCGCTGCCGCCGTTCATCTGCTGTGTCGCCGCAGTGCGATCCAAGTCGTGCAGCCCTATCGCTGGCTGACGTTCCGCGGCTTCCTGCGCCACTTCTGCGATCTCGACGACGCGTGGCGCTGGCGCTTCATGCGCGCCGTTCTCGAGATGCGCGAGGGCTTTCCGCAGCCGACGTATGATCGCTGCGCGCGTCACGCCGCGTTCGATCTGCGGGAGGGCGTGCAGATCGAGGCGGCACGCGAGACGGCGGATGGCGTCGTGCTGCAGACGTCGCGCGGTGAGGTGGTGGCGGATCTGGTGATCTGCGGCACCGGGATCGACATGGATTTTCGCGGCCGCGCGGAACTGCGGCACTGCGCCCACAATATCGCGCGCTGGGCCGATCGATACCGTCCGCCCGACAACGAGCGGAGCGATCGCCTGGCGCAATTTCCCTATCTCGCCGACGACTATGCGCTGTGCGAGCGCGTGCAGGGCGAGACGCCCTGGATCCGCGACATCCATCTGTTCGCGATTGCATCCACCATGAGCTTCGGGCCGTCGGGGTCGTCCATCAACGCCATGACGACGGCGGTGCCGAAGCTGGTGAGTGGTGTGACGCGCGGACTGTTTCGTGCCGATATCGACAAGCACTGGGCCTCGTTCAGTGCCTATGACGTGCCGCAAGCCGTCGTAAGTCGTACGGCCGAGAACAAAGCGTGAGAACCGCATCGATGCGCATGGGCTGCGCGGTCGATGGCGACAAACGTGACGATGTTGGCATGTCACTTGCTTCGATTTGAGAGACGCGATTGCCGCCTTGATGAAACAAACGGGGACCTTGTTGATGAGCATTGTGCATTCGAAGCGTGTG
>SDZE01000401.1 GCA_004173095.1 Bradyrhizobiaceae bacterium | reverse complement strand
ATCAGATTGAGCGTGATCTGCCTGAGTGCGCGGGCGTCGGCGACGATGGTCGGCAGCAGATGCGCCAGTGAGGTACGGATGATGATGCGGCTGCGATTGGCCTGCGGCTGCATCACCGCCACGCATTGCTCCACCATCTCGTTGAGGTTCTGCGTCGAGAATGCGAGGTCGATCTTGCCGGTTTCGATGCGGGAGAGATCGAGCAGGTCGTTGACGATCGCAATGACGCGTTCGCCGGAGGTGCGGATGTCGCGCAGATACTCGCCGTAGCGCTCATTGCCGAGCGGACCGAAGCGTTGATCGATCATCACGTCGGCAAAGCCGATGATGGCATTCAGCGGCGTGCGGACCTCGTGGCTGATGCGCGCCAGCACGTCCGCCTTGGCTGTGGCCGAGCGGTCGGCCTGGCGACGCGCCCCGAGCAGTTCGGTCTCGGTCTTCTTGATCTGGGTGAGATCGCGAAACACGGCGAAGAAGTTCGGCCCGGCGGCGCGCGTGCGGCCGATGATGATCGACAGCGGCACCAGGCCGCCGGCGCGCACCTGCCCGAGCGCCTCGCGGCCGGGATCGAGCATGCCGGCGGTGCCAGCGTCTTGCATGCTGGCCAGATAGTCGGCGACGTTGCGGCGGCTCTCATGGGCGAACAGATCGACCACGTTGCGCTGGGTCAGCATTTCGCCGTCATAGCCGAACAAGGCTTCGGCGCTGCGGTTGCAGGAATTGATGTTGCCCTCGGCGTCGAACATCACGACGCCTTCCGCCATGGTGTCGAGGATGGCGGCGAGATCTTCGGCGTCGATATGGCCGGCCGCCAGCGGCTCTTCGACCACCGGCGCGGGCGCGATGGCGGGAGCTGCCGCGATCGGTTGGGCTGCCGCGAAGATCAGCGCATGCGCGGGCTCATCGTTCCAGCTGATCGCATGCAGGCGCGCGGTGGCCGGCGCGTGCAGGGCGCCGTCGCCGGCTTTGCCATTGGCGGAAATAGTCACGGTGGTGCCGCCGTCGGATGCGCTCGATGCCGAGACGTCCGGCTCGACCTGCAGCGCGTCAAGGCCACCGGCCTCTTCGAGGGCTGAAAGTGTCGGATAATTCATCTGAGCCAGGAAAGCCGGGTTGGCATAGACCAGCCGGTCGAGACGATAGATCAGGACGCCGACCGGCATCAGATCGAGCAGCAGGCGGTCGCGTTCGATGTCGCCGTGCGGAGCAGCTGGCGGGGCGGCCAGCCAGGCCGCCGGTGCTTCGCTCTCACGCTCAGATGAATCGATATCGGCAGCATCGACGTCGGCATCGATCGCTTCCGCGGTCGCCATGGCGGGCGCGGTGATCAGGCCGGTTTCGGATTCCAGTCGTGCCGACAGCTGCCGCGCCAATTCGTTGAAAGCGCTGTTCTCGCCCGGCGACAGTGCCGGCGATTTCGGATCGCCTGGTCGGAACTGAACGACGTTTTCGGGTGGCTGCACGGCGGAGATCGCTTCGGTTATCTGGATCGGTTGTGGCGGGATCGACTCTGAAAAGGACTCGGGTGGCGTGATCAGTTCGTCGATGCGGTCATCCACCGGCCCGGCCTGCTCCACATCCGCCGAGAGCGGAGGTGGCGGCCGATCGCCGGGCGGCGGCTCATCCGGGTGGCCGGACTGCCGATGTGCGATCAGGCGGTTGATGGCATCGAGGTCGCGGCAGATGCCGAAACCACGATAACCGGCGAAGCCACGCTCGCGGTCCTGCAGCGGCAGAGCCGACATCTCGACGGCCAGGCGACCGCCATGGTCAGTCGGCCAGAGCAGATTCACGCCGCTCCAGGTCTGCCGTGTGGCCAGCGCCTGCGCAAAGCGATGATCGGGATCGAGGTTGAATTCGGCGGAGATCTCGGCCCATTTGCGGCCCGACATCGCAGCTGCATGCGGCCCGATCAGGTGCAGGAAGTCGCTGCTGTCGATGGTGAAGATGTCACCGGCATCGAGCTTCCAGACGAAGCGCAGCGGTGTCGTGCGCAGCTCCGGTGCGTCGTTTGCAGGCGGAAGATCGGCCGGGATTTGCGGAGTGAAGACGGCAAGGGCTGCCGCAGCCGGTTGAGGTTCGCTCGGAAGCTCCGGCGATGACACCTCAGGCGTTGCGGTCGGCTGTGCAATCGCCTCAACGAGTTGCTCGTCGTGAGCGTAGTTGTCCTGAGCGTGATCGGCCCGAGTGTGATCGTCCTGATTGTCGTCGTTGCGGGCGAGTGGCTCAGCGGGCGCAAGGCCTGGATCGACCTCGACGACATCGGCGAGCACATCCGCGAGCAGCAACGGCGCATCGCTTTCGGCCTGCGGTGTCGCATCCACTGGCAGCTCCGCCTCGGTCGGCGCATCATGCGCGACGCCCGGTGCGATCAGCGCCACCAAGCCGACATCGCTGCCGCTGCCGACGCGCTGCAGGACCATGCTGCCGAACCCCACCGGGGTTTCCGCTCGGCCATCTTTCAGCGCGTGATCGCGCGCCGCGTCGAGGCCGGCATCGGTGAGATTGCGGAAGCCGAGCAACGCGCGCGCGGTATCGCTCGCACCGGCAAACAGACCATCGCGGCCGAACGCCGCGATCGGCGTCTCGATGCCGTCGGTGAGATTTTGCAGCCGTTCCATCAACGACATGCCGCGGCCTGCAATCGCGCCAGTGGCAACGATCAGGAGGCCCGCATCGCCATCGGCGAATTCCAGCTTGGCACAGGCACACGTCATCAGGCCGCCGAGGGCCGCACCAAAACCGCGCAATCGCTCCAGCCGCGTGGTATCGGGGGTCGGCATGCGCCCCGACAGCTGCATCACCTGGCGGCGATGCGGATCGGCGGGGCCGAATTCTCGCCCACTCAAATCCGCGGAATTGCGCGCGCCGAACAGTTTTGCGCCGACCGGGTTCGCCCACAGCACCCGTTTGCCGTCGAGCGACCAAAGCCAGGCCGGGTGGGCGCTGGTGGCATGCATGGCAAGCCGTGCATCTCCCACGCCCCGCAACTGACTTTTCGCATTGCTCATTGGCACTTCATGGCTGAGTCGCCGTGTGTCTGCCTCGTCCGAGCGGTATGATCTGCGGGGCAAACGGCAACATGCTTAACACTTCGTTAGTATCGCTTGCGGACGAGGCCAGGTCCATGTCCGCACGGACTTCCCACAGGCCTAACCGACAACAACGTTAATTTGATGCCGGGTTTCTTGGTCACGTCGAAACCATCCGTCGCGGTATGGCGTTCAATGTTGCAAAAGTGCGCCAAAGGTCCACGATGCCTTTGGCCGCGCATCGCGTCACAACGGCGACGCCGAGCGTAAGCTAGGCTGCAGATGATTTACGAAGGCGAGGCTGTGCGTCTCGACCGTGATCAAGGAGAGGGACATGACCGAGAACAAGTTCGAGTTTCCAAAGGAAATGCGTGCAATGGCCGAGGCCAGCTTCGACCAGGCCCGTCTGGCTTTCGATAAATTCATGAGCAACGCGCACACCGCGGCAGCCTCAATGGAAAACCGCGGCGAGAGCGTGCGCTCCAGCGCCAAGGATGTCAGTTCGAAAGCGATCAGCTTCGCCGAGCAGAATGTTGCGGCTTCACTCGAACACGCGCAGAAGTTGCTCCAGGCCAAGGACCTTGGCGATGTCATGCGGCTTCAGAGCGAATATGTGCAGAACCAGATGAAGTCGCTGGCCGAGCAGGCGAGCGAAATGGGGCAGATTGTCAGTCGCGCGGCGATGGAAGCAGCGCAGCCTAAGGCGTGAGCAGTGAGCCCAACTTTTTCGTAGCCGTCACATTGGCTGGTACGAATTAGGGCGACTACGGTAGTTAAGTACGACTATGAGTTGAGCGCGCTGTCTCCAGTATCAGGCAGCGCGCTTTTTTAATGTCGGATATGCATTATCGCATTGCAATATTCTATTGCATTGCACAATATCGCCATGATACTGCTTTAACTACGTTCAGACGCCGCCCAGATTTAAGGCGGCTGACGGTGTTTTCCGCTGATCTATTTGA
>SDZE01000390.1 GCA_004173095.1 Bradyrhizobiaceae bacterium | reverse complement strand
GCCGACAGCTTGACGATGCCGGTGGCGCCGCACCAGGTCGAGCCAGCGCCGCCCGGATTGATCGCGGTGACGTTGTTGGTGCCCGAAGCAGTGAAGTCCGACGTGAAGGCGTTGCAATCACCGCGGTTCAGGCTGGTGTCGGAGTAGCGCAGGTCGAGCGTGAACACCTTGTAGGTGAAGCCGACGCCGATGTTCCAGGTGTTGTAATCGGTGTACTTGATGCCGTTCGGGAACTGAGCGGTGCCGTAGAAGGCATCCGAAGTGCCGAACCACTGACGACCGAACTCACCCGAAGCGTACATGCCGACGCCCGACGAACCGAACCAGGTGGTCGGCGCGATCGCCTTCGCGGTCACGGCAGCGTAGTTGCCCCAGGCACCGGTGTTCAGGAAGTTCGGCGAGTAGTTGTCCGACACGCCCATCGTGAAATAGTCGCTGAAGGTGTAGTTGAGCTTGGCATAGCCCTCGTAGAACGAAACGTCCTTCTTCATGACGTTGAGCGCCGGGAACGCGACGTTCGAACCGACCGGGCACACGCCGCCGCCACCGACCACGGAGTCGATGCACTGGCCGCCGGGATAACCATAGTACCAGAAGCCGAAGTCGAACGCGGCAGCGCCGAAGGTCGGGCGGATACCGAAGTAGCCGTCGATCTCGAGAGCGGCGCGGTTGGTGAAGGAGATGCTCGACGCCGAGGTACCGATGTAGAGCTGCAGGTCCTTGTTCACATTGTAGCGCGGCTCGAAGTAAGCCGTCACCGACGGACGGTTGTTCGACTGCGACACGCCGCGGAACAGGTAGTTATTGGTGACCGAGGCGCCGAAGGCGATGTCCCACGGATCATAGGCAGCCACGATCGGCTGCGCCTTCTTGTACATCTTGGCGCCCAGATCAGCCGCCGAAGCCGTGGTGATCCCCATCGCCAGGACCGCGGAGGCGGCAATAACTACCTTCTTCATGACATTCCCCATCACTTTTGAAACCGAGCAGCCTCGTGTCGAAATGACGGCGATACTGCGAATTCGAAACTCTGACGCAACTCTGAGACGTAAAGTCTGCACGGTGAAGGAGAAAAAACGAGCATCTGCCGCCTAATTGGGCGAATGCACATTCCCGTGAGCGGTTGTAAAAGAGTGTTGCAAAACCAGCACGGTTTTTGGGGCCGTTGGTCATTTGGTACCGTACTCTGTTACGTGCACGGTCCGGTCCGAGACAGGCGCCGGGCTTGTTAGCCAGGCGCCTTCGAATCGAATCAATCGGCGTACAGGGAGTGCCTCCGCACATACGAAAAAGGCCGCTAGCAAAGCTGCGGCCTTCGATCTCGCAAAACCCGATGAGCTTGGCGCTACTTCATGTCGTCCCGATCGGACGACTCGACCGGATCGGTTTGACCGGACGAATGGCCCTCGATCGGATCGGATTCCGGCTCGGACGTCGGCGCCGCGGTCGGCAGGGTCCAGCTTGGGCTGCTATCTTCCGCAAGCGGCAGCTCGATCGCGAGCGGCTTGGCGGCTTTGGGCTTGGTCACCCGCGGCTTGCGCGGCGGCTTCGGCGGCAGCGCGGCAGGCGCCGGAGCGTCCATCACAATCGGAGCCGTCGCGGCACTCGCCATCAATTCATCCGGCACGTTGATCTTCAGCTTCGGAAGCTTCTTCGCGACCGCTTTCTTGGCAGGTGATTTGGGGGCCTGTCCGGCCGGCGTCTTCACCGCCGTCTTCTTCGGCGCGGCAGCTTTTTTGGCCGGGGCTTTTGCCGCGGACTTCTTCGCCGCCTTCTTGACCGGCGCTTTCGCGGCCTTTTTCACGGTCTTCTTGGCAGCTTTCTTCGGCGCTTTCGCAGCAGCCTTCTTCACTGTTTTCTTAGCTGCTTTCTTAGCTGCCTTCTTGGACGCTGCTTTCTTAGGAGCTGCTTTTTTGGCGGCTGCTTTTTTCGGCGCTGCCTTTTTGGCCTTCTTGGGCGCAGCCTTCTTCTTCGAAGCCTTCTTGGTCACTGTCTTCGCAGATGACTTCGCTTGCTGAAGCTTTTTGAGCTTCTTTTTTTCTTTCTTGTCTTTCTTCGACTTCTTGTCTTTAGCCATCGTGGTGCTCCTGTTGCCGCCGATCAATGAGGACCGGCGTTCAAGTTTCCGCGCCAGGCGGGGCCATAGACCTGTTCATCTCGACGCAAACGGTCGCAAGCGCGCGCGCCTGCCATCTCCATCTCTCGTCGGATTGGATCGATCAGTTCAATCCTGGCCTGGGACCGCCCGTCGCCCAATCGAGAAGTTCAATTGTATGTACGACCGGGACGTCGGTCCCTCCGGCGATCTGAACCATGCAGCCGAGGTTGCCGGCAGCGATGACATCCGGCTTGATGCTCGCGATGTTGGCGACCTTCCGGTCACGCAAGCGGCTCGCGATATCAGGCTGGAGCAGATTGTAAGTACCCGCCGAACCGCAACACAAATGGCTCTCCGGGATATCTTTCACCACGAATCCATTCTTGGAAAGCAATTCTTTGGGCGCCTGTGTGATTTTTTGCCCATGCTGCAGTGAGCAAGCGGAGTGATAGGCGACGACGAGATTGCTTTGTTTGTCAGGTATCGGCAGGTCGAGGCTGCTGACATATTCGCTGATATCCTTGGCCAGCGCCGACACTTTCGCGGCGGGGCCTGCGAACTCCGCATCCTCGCGCAGCATGTAGCCATAGTCCTTGATGACGGTGCCGCAGCCTGACGTGGTGACCAGGATGGCGTCGAGACCGCCGCGATCGGCCTCTCCAAGCCAGACGCCGATATTGGCTTTGGCACGCGCCAGCGCATCGCCGTCGCGACCGAGATGATGGGTCAGCGCACCGCAGCATTGTTCGTCGCGGACCAGAACGACCTCGACGCCATGACGGGTCAGCAGCCGGATCGCCGCGTCGTTGATCCGCGGCGCCAGCACCTGCTGGGCACAGCCCTGCAGCAGCGCCACGCGGGCCCGCCGCGGACCGGTGGCAGGAAATACGCTGCCACCCGCGGGGCCCGGGGGCGGCAGTTGCGCCGGCGCCATGCTCAGCATGGCCTTCACGCGGCTGAAGATGTTGGGAGACGGTTGTCCCTGGGTAGACGGCAGCAGCGCCGCCAACGGACGTGCCAGCCGCGCCAGGTTCATGCTGACGCGAAACAGCGCCGGGCGCGGCAGCACGAAGGCGAGCACATCGCGCAGCAGCCGCTCGGGCAACGGCCGCACATATTCTTTCTCGATCTTCACCCGCGCCTGATCGACCAGATGCATGTAGTTCACGCCGGACGGACAGGTGGTCATGCAAGCCAGGCACGACAGGCAGCGGTCGATATGCTTCACCACGTTTTGAGTAGGCTTCTGATCCTTCTCCAGCATCTCCTTGATGAGGTAGATGCGGCCACGCGGACTATCGAGTTCGTCGCCGAGCAGCACATAGGTCGGACAGGTCGCGGTGCAAAACCCGCAATGCACGCATTTGCGCAGGATCTTGTCGGCCTCCGCGATATCCGGGTCGGCCAGTTGGGTCGGAGAGAAATCGGTCTTCATGTCGCGCGTCTTTCAACTAGGGCTTTTCAGGTCACAAGCGCCCGCGACATCCGGCCGCGATTGAGAATGGTCTTTGGATCGAAACTCTTGCGTACGCGGTCGCCGAGCGCTGCCACGCCGGCGGCCTGCGGATGAAACACATCGATGGCGCGGCGAACGTCCTCGGAGCCGCGGATCAGCGTGGCATGGCCACCGGCGGCATCGACCAGCTTGCGGAGCTGGGGGGCCTGCGCATCCACCGATGGCGGCAGCGCGGCCCAGATCAGACCGCCGCCCCAGTCGTACACGACTTCGCCTTGCGAGCGCTTCGCGATCTCCTGTCCGAGCTTGCCGCCCGACGCGGGTGGACAGACGATCCGCCACACCGGCCACATGGCGCGCGGGCCGCTGGCCGCAAACGGCACGACATCACGGATCTCGGCCCAGAGCGCAGAGGACTGGCTGTCTTCGATGATCTCCGCGGTGCCGTAGGACTGCAGGAGACGGGCGAGCGATCCCGCCCGGCTCGCGGCCGATGCGGTGATGCCTTCGAGCCGGATCAGCGTAGCCGACTGATCGGGGGCAGCGATCTCGCCCAGTGGCCCCTGCACCGTCCGCAGTGCGGAGCCAGGCAGATGCGCCGCGCCGGAAATGTCATAGGGCGAGCCGAGGGCGGCCGTCATCGCTTTGTTGGCATCGATGTCATCGAGGCCGCGCAGCACGATCGTGCGTTCGGCTTCGGCGCGCGGCATCACTTTCAGCGTCACCTCGGTCATCACGGCGAGCGTGCCCCAGGCGCCGGTGATCAGCTTGCAGACATCGTAGCCGGTGACGTTCTTCACCACGCGGCCGCCGGCCTTGAAGCTCTCGCCAAAGCCGGATACCGCGTGCACGCCGAGCAGATGATCGCGCGCGCCGCCGGCCTGGATGCGGCGCGGCCCGGCGAGCCCGGCGGAGATCATGCCGCCGATGGTGCCGACATCGGGCGTGCCGAGCAGCCGCGCCGTGTTGATCGGCTCGAACGAAAATTGCTGGTTCTTGGCATCGAGCAAGGCCAGCACATCAGCCAACGGCGCGCCGGCCTGCACGGTGAGGATCAGTTCGTTCGGCTCGTAGGAGGTGACGGCATTGAGCGCCGACAGATCCAGCACGGCATTGGTCGCAATCGGCTGGCCGACCATGCGCTTCGATCCGTGCCCGATGATCTCCAGCGGCTGCTCGCCGGCAATGGCGGCGCGCACGGCTTGCTCGACGTCGGCGGCGTCTCTGACTTTTAGTGTGTCCACGATGGCCTCAAGCGCTGTCGGTTCCCTCCCCCCTTGTGGGGGAGGGTTAGGGTGGGGGGTAGCCACGGGCGATGGCGCTTGTGGCGCCCCCCTACCCCGGCCCTCCTCCACGAGGGGGGAGGGAGCACAACGGCCATCACCTCACTGCCAAGCTTCGCAATATTCACCATCATCAAAACCGCGGCAATTCCGGGAATGCGAGCTTGCCACCGTGCACATGCACGCGCCCGAGCTCCGCGCAGCGATGCAGGGTAGGAAATACCTTGCCGGGATTGAGCAGGCCCTGGGCGTCGAACGCGCATTTGATGCGCTGCTGCTGATTGAGATCGATTTCGTTGAACATCTCCGGCATCAGGTCGCGCTTCTCGATGCCGACACCATGTTCGCCCGTCAGCACGCCGCCGACTTCGACGCACAGGCGCAGGATGTCGGCGCCGAAAGCTTCGGCCTTCTCCATCTCATCCGCCTTGTTCGCATCGTACAGAATGAGCGGATGCAGATTGCCGTCGCCGGCATGAAACACGTTGGCGACGCCGAGACCGTATTTGGCCGACATCTCCTTCATGCGGCGCAGCACCAGCGGCAGCGCGGCGCGCGGGATGGTGCCGTCCATGCAGAGATAATCCGGCGAGATGCGACCGACCGCGGGGAAGGCCGCCTTACGGCCCGACCAGAACAACAACCGCTGCTCCTCGGAGGTGGAAATCTGACAAGTGGTCGATCCGCATTTCAGCGCGATGGCCTCGACGCGCGTAATGAGTTCGTCGACTTCGACCGCGGGCCCATCGAGTTCGACGATCAGCAACGCATCGACGTCGAGCGGATAGCCGGCGTGGACGAAGGCTTCGGCGGCATGTATCGCCGGTCGATCCATCATCTCCATGCCGCCCGGAATGATGCCGGCGCCGATCACGTCGGCGACGCATTGGCCGGCGGCCTCGACTTCGGCAAAGCCGATCATCAATGCGCGCGCTGTCTCCGGCTTCTGCAGGATACGCACGGTGACTTCGGTGACGACGCCGAGCAGTCCTTCCGAGCCGGTGATGATGCCGAGCAGATCATAGCCCGACGGCTCGGCGGTCTTGCCGCCAATGCGGATCACCTCGCCGGTCATCAACACGATCTCGCAACCGAGCAGGTTGTTCGTGGTCATGCCGTATTTCAGACTGTGCACGCCGCCGGAATTCTCCGCGACATTGCCACCGATCGAGCAGGCGATCTGCGACGACGGATCGGGCGCGTAATAGAAGCCGGCATGCGCCACGGCCTGACTGATGGCGAGATTGGTAACGCCGGGCTCGACGACCACGGCGCGATTATCGAAATCGATCTCGCGCACGCGCTTGAACTTGCCCATACCGAGCAGCACGGCATCTGCCAGCGGCAGCGCACCGCCGGACAGTGAAGTGCCTGAGCCACGGGGGACCACCTTGATACCGTTGTCATGACAGTATTTCAGGACCTTCGACACTTGCTCGGTGGTGTCCGGCAACACCACCACCATCGGCGGCTGCCGATAGGCGGTGAAGCCATCCGACTCGTAAGGCAGCATCTCGGCGGCGCTCGAGATCACACCCTCGCCCGGCACCAGCTTTTGCAAACCCGCGACAATGGCATCGCGCCGGGCCAGCACGGCGGTATCGACGGCCGGCATCATGATCGTCATCGAACGCTCTTCCCTATTCGCAACCGCGATATGAGGCGCGGCATCTGTCGTCTGGAAACAACCACGTCCGATCGGGTTTGAATAGATAACGAAAGCATGAGTCTCCCACCGACGGGTATCCGCTTGTACATCCTGCAACGTGTATGCGAACATCGGGCACAGAAAGCCAACAAAAAGAGCCATCCATGCATAAAGTGACCTTCGCCGTTCTGGCCCTTATCGCAACTGCGACCGCCTCGCCTGTCGCTTTCGCGCAGGACGTTGCCGCCGGCAAATCGTCCTTCAACAAATGCATCGCCTGCCACGCCATCGGCGAAGGCGCGAAGAACAAGGTGGGGCCTGAACTGAACGGGTTGAACGGGCGTAAATCGGGCACCGTCGCCGGCTATTCCTATTCGGAAGCCAACAAGAATTCCGGCATCACCTGGGATGAAGCGACCTTCAAGGACTATATCAAGGATCCGAAGGCGAAGATCCCCGGCACCAAGATGGCCTTTGCCGGGATCAAGAAGGAAACCGAAGTGAACGACCTGTGGGCGTTCCTCGCGCAATACGGCGCCGACGGCAAAATCAAATAACCTTGCCGGCGATCAGACGGTCGCCGCCATCTTGGTAGGGAGCACGGCCTGGACCACCAGGCCGCGCGCCCGCGCATCCATGACGCCGACGGCGCGCAGCGCGAGCAGCGTCACGGTCTGCACGGCATCGCGCAGCTTCACCTGATCGTCGAAACTGTCGGGCGCCATCGGCCCGACCAGCGCCTCGTGCAGAGCACCGAGCAAAGCGGCAGCGGCCAGTGCGGTATCCTGCGCCGGCAGATGACCGGCCCGTATCGCCGCATCGATCCGCGATTCAATTTCACCCGCAATCTCGCGCCGGCTGCTGAGCCGGGATTCAGTCACGTCGACTTCCACCGGCTCGGCAAGAATGCCCCAGGCAAGCTTCCGATTGGACACCACGTGCACCGCGACCGTGGTAACTGCCGCCGCCAGCGCCGAGGACGGCCCAGGTGCGGCATCCGCCGCCCGGCGGATCGCCGCCAGCTCGTCGCGCGAGACGTCTGCGATGAGTTCGGAGATGAGGTCGGCCTTGGACGGGAAATAGCGGTACACCGTGCCCGCAGCCACATTGGCGCGGACCGCCACCGGGGCGATCTGCACCGCGGCCATGCCGCCTTCGGCGCAGGTTTCTCGCGCCGCCGCCAGGATGGCGTTGCGCCGTGCCGCCAGCCGCTTCACGACCTGCTGGGTACGTCGATAGACCATGGGCTTGTCCCACCTCCGGCGCCCCTGCCCGCCGCGGACGATGCAAGGAAGATCCGTAAGTTCAAGGTTTTGCGCGGATTCGAGAGCTCGGCCGCCAGAAGAGATGAACACCAGTTCAGAGTCTTTGACAAGGCATTTCGCGCATAGCGTGATTCGAGTTCTGAGGGCGTGCCGCGCGTCAGGACTGGCAGTGGATTGGCCCGGTCCGAACCCCGTCCCGAAAATGTCGGGACTTTTCCCGACCCGTGATCCGAAACAATCCCGACCCGCAGGCAGTGTTTCCGTTTGCACGCGGATACCGTCGCCAGCACTGTCTCGGCCAAGCACGGCAAGTGCGGCAGGCCGAGAAAGCGTGCGGGGGAAGCGTAATGACAGCGCGATATGCGTTCGTGACGTTCGTGATCTCTGCGGCCTGTGTGGGGGCATTGCCGTCGCCGGCCGATGCGCAGCAGCAGTTGCAGGAAATCGTCGTGATCGCCAACACGCCGATGCAGGGACCGGGCATCGACAGAGACAAGATCCCGTCGATGACATCGACGGTGACCGCTGAGGATTTCCAACGCAGCTACTCGCAGAACATCACCGACACGCTATTCCAGCGCGTGCCGGGCGTGACGCTGTCCGATCCGAACGGCAATGGCGCGCAACAGGAGGTCCGTTATCGCGGCTTTGCGGCCTCGCCGCTGCAGGGCACACCACAAGGGATCGCCGTCTACATGAACGGCATCCGCCTCAACGAATCCTTTGGCGACACGGTGAACTGGGACCTGATACCGACCAATGCGATCCAGCGCGCCGACATCTTCACGAACAATCCGATCTTCGGACTTAACGCGCTCGGCGGCGCCATCAACCTCACGACCAAGAACGGCTTCACCTATAAGGGCTTCGAAGCCGAAGCCCAGGGAGGCTCATTCGGCCGTGGCCAGGCCGGCATGCAATACGGCGCCGAGATGGGCAACTGGGGAATCTATGTTGCGGCTCAAGGCCTTTCCGATGACGGTTGGCGGCAGAAGTCGCCGGCCAAGCTCGGCCGGTTCTATGGCGATATCGGCTATCGCGACGACCGCAGCGAATTCCATCTTTACGGCGCAATCTCGAAAAGCTCATTCGGCGTAGCGGCGGCGACGCCCGTGCAGATGCTCGCCAATGACTGGCGCTCGATCTACACGACGCCGCAGACCACCGACAATGACATGGCGCTGGTCGGCCTGAATGGAAAAGTCTCCGTGACCGATACCTGGTCGCTGCAGGGTAATCTCTACGGCCGTTTCTTCCGGCAAGCGCATGTGGATGGCAACGACGCCAACGTCGAGCGTTGCAGTGCTTCGTCGTCTTTCGCCAACCGTCTCTGTCTTGAGGATGACGGCTTCCCGCGACCGGTGCCTTTCACCGGCGCCGCCGCCCTCGCCTTCCGCAACCAGTTTGCGATCCTGGACCAGAACAACCAGCCGATCCCCTGCCCACCGGGGAGTGGCAATACCTGCTCGTCGGTGCCTTACGGCTCCATCGATCGTACCAATACGAAATCAGACACCTATGGCGGCTCACTGCAGGCCACCAATGACGACAAGTTTTTCGGTCACGGTAATCACTTCGTCGTCGGCGCCAGCGTCGATCGCGGCACCACGGCATTCGATGCCACATCGACGCTCGGCTATATCTATCCCGACCTCACTGTCGGCACCAACACGGCCATTCCAGGCAACGGCTCGGTCATCCACACGCTCGGCAACCTCGGTTACACACCCGTGAGCCTGAACGCACGCAACACCTATTACGGCTACTATCTCACCGACACGTTCGACATCACCGACAAACTCGCTGCCACCGCAGGCGCGCGCTACAATGTCGCGCAAATCAGCATGCGGGACCAGCTCGGAACCAGCCCGGATCTCAACACCGACTCCACATTCTCAAGGCTCAATCCGGTCGTTGGTCTCACTTACAAGATCGCCTCTGGTCTCACCGTTTATGGTGGTTATTCGGAATCCAATCGCGCCCCGACGCCGCTCGAACTCGGCTGCTCGAATCCGAACAAGCCTTGCCTGCTGGAAAACTTCCTGGTGTCGGATCCCCCGCTCAGGCAGGTGGTCGGCCACACCTATGAGGCGGGCCTGCGCGGCAATGTGCCGTTCGCCGAAGGCATCCTGGACTGGAAAGCTGGTCTCTTCCGAACCGACAGCGATGACGACATCATCACGCTGGCGAGCAGCATCCAGGGCCGCGGCTATTATCAGAATGTGCCGCAGACCCGCCGACAGGGCATCGAACTCTCGGCGGAATACAAGGCACCACGATGGATTGCCTATGCCGGCTATAGCCTGATCGATGCCACCTATCGCTTCAACGGCACCCTGGCCTCGCCGAACAATCCGTCGTCGGACAGCGACGGCAACATCTTCGTTACCTCGGGTAACCGCATTCCCGGCATTCCACAGCATCAATTCAAGTTCGGTGCGGAATATCTGATCACGCCGCAATGGAAGTTCGGCGCCGATCTCGCCGTGGTCGGCGAGCGCTACTATGTCGGCGACGACAGCAACCTGAACCAGAAACTACCAAGCTACGCAGTGGTCAATCTGCACACATCCTACGAGGTGACGAAGAACGTCACGCTGTTCGGCGTCATCAACAATCTGTTCGACCACCGCTATGCGCTGTTCGGCACTTATTTCGAGGCCCAGGGCACATCGAAAGCGGGATTGCCGATCACACTGACCGATCAGCGCACCCAGGTTCCCGGCCAGCCTTTCGCGATCTATGGCGGCATCCGGGTGAAGCTCTAGGCGGCGGCCATCGCCGTGTTCGCGGGCGACACGGAAACTTGCTCGCGGCGCACGCGTATTATGACGATAGCGGCCACCAGCAGCATCGCAGCGAGACCGGTCGGCGCAGCACCGAGCCATTGATACGCGACGATCGCGGCAAATGCAGCGCCGAGCATCGGCACCTCATGCCGGTGAAAACCTTCTGCCAGACCGACGCGGACCACGAAGCCTATGGCGATGGCGAGCACCATCACATCATAGAGAAACAGATAAGGCGTCGCCAGCAGCGCGCCGATGGCGAGCCCGGCTGCCTTCCATTCGTAACGGACGTGGCTGCGCCACAACCAGGCGAGTGAGACGGCAACGATCGCGATGACAATCCACTGCAGCGTCCATGCCAGCATCTCGCCGCCATCGAAGTAACGCACCAGCGCGAAGACGCTTTGCATCTTGCCGAACGGGGCGCGGCCTTCGACCAGGAATGCCTGCGAAAACATCGGCATCCAGTTGAAGAAGGCCTCCCAGCTCGCGAGACCGAAGGCGAGGCATGACGCGGCCGCGAGCACGATCGTGGTGACGGCCGCGCTGACAAACGCACGCCATTGCGCGGCCGCGATCAGCGCCAGCGGAAACAGCGCTCCGTATTGCGGCTTGTAACTGAGCAGCCCGAGGCAGATCCCGGCAAGGATGGGCCGCGCGGGCAGCAGTACCAGCGTGCCACCGATCAGCGCAGCGGTGAGAAAACCGTTCTGCCCGACCAGCACATTGGTGAACACGACAGGAAATGCCAGCGCGAGCAGCAGCCCGAACGGGCGGCCGACGATGGCGCGCATGGCGACGAGATAGGGCACCGCGCTGACGGCCGCCCAGCCGGCAAAGGCCACGGGATAAGGCAGCTTGGCCAGCAGTGCCGCGATGAACAGGAAAGGCGGCGGATAGTGCCAGGCGAAATTGCCGGGATAGCTCTGCCCGAGCACGGTGACCTGGACCGTCTTCTGAATATCCCAGTCATACGCCCATGCCGGATGGCCATCGAGCACCAGACGGCCCGCGGACCAGACATTGATGAAGTCGGTCGGCGACCCCAGACCTTGGCCCTCGTAGATCCAGCCATGGCCGTAATAGAGCGGGAAGAATGCGAGTTGCAGAATGGCAAGCACTGCGCAGACGACGATCGCCGCCGGCGAAATGAGCCGCAACTCGCTGGCAGCCGTCACCGGCATCTGGGCAGGCGCAGGCATTCCATCTCCTCGGCGCGACAGGCGTTCGAGACTGCCATCATGCCGATTGCCGAACGCTTAACGCCGCGCGCGGTCGCGCCACTCTCCGACTGCCCGATGATCGCGCTCGGCAACAAAAAACGCGGCCCGGAGGCCGCGTTGCTGTCTCTTAGTCGTGGTGGCTTATGCCTGCGGCTGCGGCTCCAGGCCACCGTCCGGCCGCGGGCGCGGCTTGCCGGCGGGCGGCACGGCCGAGGTGCGCGGGCCCGTCGGCTCCAGCACCGATTCGCGATTCGGCTTCTTGCCGTTCAAGAGATCGCCGATTTCGTCACCCGACAGGGTTTCGAATTCGAGCAGGCCCTTGGCCAGGGTCTCGAGGTCATCACGCTTCTCGGTGAGGATCTTCGTCGCTTCCTTGTAACCATCCTCGACCAGGCGCCGCACTTCCTGATCGATCTTCTGCGCAGTGGCTTCGGACACCGCCTGGGTGCGGTTCATCTGCATGCCGAGGAACACCTCGTCATTGTTGTCGCCATAGGACACCGTGCCGAGTTCTTCCGACAAGCCCCAGCGGGTCACCATCATCCTCGCCAGGCGGGTCGCCTGGTCGATATCCGACGAAGCACCTGAGGTGACCTTGTTGCGGCCGAAGATCAGCTCTTCGGCGACGCGGCCGCCCATCATGATGGCGAGGCGCGAGGTCATCTGCTCCAGCGACATCGACAGCTTGTCGCGTTCCGGCAGCTGCATCACCATGCCCAGCGCACGACCGCGCGGGATGATGGTCGCCTTGTGGATCGGATCAGTGGCAATGACGTTGAGGCCGACGATGGCGTGACCACCCTCGTGATAGGCCGTCAGCATCTTCTCTTCCTCGGTCATCACCAGCGACTTGCGCTCGGCGCCCATCATGACCTTGTCCTTGGCCTCTTCGAATTCGCTCTGGGTCACCATCCGCTTGTTGCGGCGGGCGGCGGTCAGCGCGGCTTCGTTGACGAGGTTCATCAGGTCGGCGCCGGAGAAGCCGGGAGTGCCGCGGGCAATGGTCTTGAGGTTGATATCCGGCGCCAGCGGCACCTTGCGGACATGGACCTTGAGGATCTGTTCGCGACCGACGACGTCCGGATTCGGCACCACGACCTGACGGTCGAAACGGCCGGGACGCAGCAAAGCGGGATCCAGCACGTCCGGACGGTTGGTCGCGGCGATCAGGATCACGCCTTCATTGGCCTCGAAGCCGTCCATCTCGACCAGCAACTGGTTGAGGGTCTGCTCGCGCTCATCGTTGCCGCCGCCAAGACCGGCGCCGCGATGCCGACCGACGGCATCGATTTCGTCGATGAAGATGATGCAGGGCGCGTTCTTCTTGGCCTGCTCGAACATGTCACGCACGCGGGACGCACCGACGCCGACGAACATTTCGACGAAGTCCGAACCCGAGATGGTGAAGAAAGGCACATTGGCTTCGCCGGCGACCGCACGCGCAATCAGCGTCTTACCGGTGCCGGGAGGGCCGACCAGCAGCACGCCGCGCGGAATGCGTCCACCGAGACGCTGAAACTTGCCGGGATCGCGCAGGAATTCGACGATCTCCTGCAGGTCCTGCTTGGCTTCGTCAACGCCAGCGACATCCTCGAACGTGACGCGGCCATGGGCTTCCGTCAGCATCTTCGCCCGCGACTTGCCGAAGCCCATCGCCTTGCCCGCGCCGCCCTGCATCTGCCGGGACAAAAACACCCACACACCGATCAGCGCGATGAACGGCAGCCAGGACACCAGCAGCGAGACGAACCACGGCACGTTATCGCCGGGCGCCTTGGCGGTAATGGTGACCTTGGCGTCATACAGACGCTTGACCAGCGTCGGATCGCTCGGCGCATAAGTATGGAACGTTGAGCCGTTGGTGAAGGTGCCGTTGATCTCCGGTCCCTGGATCACGACGTCCCGGACACGGTTCTGATCGACCTCGCTGAGCAGCTGCGAGAACGAGATGTCTTGCGATGCGGCGCGCTGGCCCGGATTTTGGAATAACGTGAACAGCGCCAGCAGCAGCAGCACGATAATGACCCAGAGGGCGAAATTGCGCAGATTCGCGTTCATCGATCTTCCTTCGTCACCGCTGGAAACCGCGGCTCTTTTCCCGTGCTCGCCACAAGGCGATCACCCTGGGTCAGTCTACGCAATTTAAGTGCGACCGAGGCCGCTGCCAAGGGAACTGCGACGGACTATTTAACGCATCTAGACGCAATTGCGGTTGAAATGATGGCGCAGCGTGCCCGTTCTCGGCGGGTGGTTAAGGCGTTTGACGCTTTGTCGAGCGACGGAGCGGCGCCGGTGCCACCGTCAGACGGGTGCGAGAGAGCGAAATCACCGCGCCGGCCAGTGTCCTTTTGAGAACAATACCGCCGCGATCGGACGGCGTCGCCTGTTCCATGGCCTGCTCCAGGGCTGCTGACAAGCCCTCCACCTTGCCCAGTTCGGCAGGCCCTTCATGGCCGACGGCATCGATCATCCGCAGCAGCAGCCGGACACGGATCTCGGCCGCCAGGCCGAGAAAGGCAACCGCATCGACGGCTCCCGGCGCGCCGCCGGAACGATGCAGGGCGAGGAAACGCTCGGCGCCATCGGCCATCAGTCCGAGCGCCGCATCCGCCCGCGCCATCCGCGCCGCCAAACGCACGAGATTGTTTGCGTCGATGCCTTCGGCGGCGAGATCCGGCAACAAGGCACGCAACCGCGGCCGCGTGAATTGCGGGTCCATATTGGTGGGATCGACGGCGAAATCGAGCTTCGCCTTGCCCAGCGTCGCAATCAGGCGGGATTTCGGCATCTGCAGCAGCGGACGGACGATCTGGATACCCTCCCGCTCGGTTTCTACGGCCATCGCGGCAAGGCCGGCCAGGCCGCTGCCCCTGGCCAATCGCATCAAGATGGTTTCGGCCTGATCGTCACGCGTATGGGCCGTCATGACGTGGAAGGCACCGAACTTGCGGGCAGCACCGGCAAGCAACCGATAGCGCGCCCCGCGAGCTGCCGCGGGCAGACCGGTTTTCGGCTTGTCGCCGGTCCAGTTGACCGTTCGGTGCGGCAGATCGAGAGCCGCCGCGAGACGTTTCACGGCGCGGGCCTCGCGGGCCGATTCGGGCCGCAATCCGTGATCGATGGTCACCACGGTCAAAAGGGGGCCGCGTTTCAGCTGGCGTCGCCAACGCGCCGCGAGCCACATCAACGCGACCGAATCCGGACCGCCCGAGACGGCGAGCACCAAAGCCGGCGCGGATGCCCAGCGGGCAAACAGCTGCTTTGCCTGTTGCACGGAGATAGGGAGATGATCGTCATCGATCATAAGTGGCCAGCCGCGTTACGGCCCGGATGTCCGGGCCGCGCAGCCTAGCACTTATTGCGCTTCTGCTCACGATCCACGCCCTGCTTCACGCCGGTCGAGGCGCGCGGATATTTGCGGGCGACTTCGCCGAAGGCGGCACATGCGGCTTCCTTCTCCTTCAGCGCGGCGAGCGACTGACCGAGACGCAGCAGCGCGTCCGCCGCTTTGGCGGAGGTGTCGTATTTGCTGGTGACGCCAAGGAAGGACTGCGCCGCGTCGCGATATTTCTGGCGCTGGAAATAGCTCTCGCCGAGCCAGTATTGCGCGTCCGCGATCATCGGATCGGTCGGGTATTTCTGGCTGAAATTGCGCATGGTCTCTTCTGCCAGCGCATAATCGCGCCGCTGCATATAGCCGAGGCCGAGATCGAACTCGTCCTTGGGCGTCGCGCCCGGCGGCAATGTGGTCAGAGCCGGAGCGGCACCCTGCCCTGCACCGCCCTGCCCTGCACCGCCCTGGCCGGCATTGCCCAGCGGCAACGGCTCGCCCGGATCGCGCCCGCCTGGAGCGCCCACCGGCGCATTGGCTTGCATTGGTTGCTGCCCGCCGCCGAGCGCGCGCGGTACACCCGGCGCGTTCGGATTGGCGTTGGGATCGAATGCGTCGTTACGACGGCCGCCGCGTGGTGCCGGCGCCGGATCCTGGGCCAGGGGCACCGCGGCGGCGCCGGGCTGGGCGTAACCCGCCTGCGGCGCAATCTGCTGCGGCGTCGGCTGTTGTGCGGCCGACGGAGCGATCGCTGCACTCGGGCGAGCGCCTGCGGCCGGCGGTGCACCGCCGGCCTGCAACTGGCGCAGCTGGTCTTCGAGCTGGCGATTACGGAACTGCAGTTCCTCGTTCTGGCCGGTCAGCTTGCGCAGCTGTGCCTCGAGCTGCTCGATCCGCATTTCCGGATCGACACCGCCGTCCTGCTGACCATAGGTCCGAGGCTGTTGTTGTTGCTGTTGCTGCTGGCCCCAGAATTGGGCCGAGACCGGCGACACCGTGACCAGCATCGACGCAAGAAACGCGGCACCGGCGAGTGACTGGAGTTTGAATGACATCTTGGCCTGAGCGATCACTGGAAAAGCGCCCCGATGGCGCCCGAGACGATGAATGCGGTACTACGCCGGAATTGTGACTTCCGGCAGCGACAAAGCCGCGCCCGTATGAATGACGATGGACGCAAAACCAGGGGACGCAAAAACGGCGCCTGCCGATCGGGCAGACGCCGTCATTGTTATCACATCTGCAAGCGTTACGCGCCGGCGTTGAGCACCGTCACCGCCCGGCGGTTCTGCGACCAGCAGGAGATGTCGTTACACACCGCGACCGGACGCTCCTTGCCGTAGGAGATCGTGCGCATGCGGCTCGGATCGATCCCGCGCGAGGCGAGATAGCTCCGCACCGACTGGGCGCGGCGGGCACCGAGTGCAATGTTGTATTCGCGGGTGCCGCGTTCGTCCGCATGGCCTTCGATCGTGAAAGCGTAACGGTTGTACTGCTGCAGCCACTGCGACTGCTTGTCGAGGGTAGCCATCGCCTGCGGCGACAATTCGGTCTGATCGCTCTCGAAGAACACGCGGTCCCCGACATTGACGACGAAGTCCTGCTCCAAAACCGATCAAAAGCCACAGGCCGCCGAAAAGCAACGCCATGGTTAATGCTTCGTAAATATGGCGCGACAGTGAAGGACGCGACGGATCAGCCTGATTTTTCGCGGGATTCCGCCCAAAAAGCGGCCCTCATCCACGCTCGGCTTTCTCAACAGGGATGGCCGCTTCGCGGCAGGCCCCGATCAGGGATGCTGCGCCGAGGCGGGACGAAGCACCTGAAATTCGGGCGCATGGAGATCCGGGGCCAACGGCTCGCTCTTGCGCTCGAACAGAGCGCGGCGCTCGAACTGACTGGAACGGAAATACGGGTAGCGCTCGAAAATCCTCTCGCGAACCGCGCCAAAGTCCGCCGCCATCAGGCAGAGCGGCTTGACCAGCGTCGGATAGGGCCGCGGCTCGCACAGCGGCGTCTGCAGGAAGACGCGGCGATAAAAAGCGCGATGCTCGGCGCGCACCGTCGCGGTGCCGATATCGGCGTTGAAATACGCGCAGGCGACATAGCCAAGACGCACCGTCAGGTAGGGTAGCTCGGGGAACTTGGTGCGATTGGCCGGATCGGCCACGAAACGGTTGGGATCGACGATGGTCTTGCCGGCCTGAATGTGCGGGCCGAGCAGGTCGCCGAACGCATCCAGCGCCGGCGTATCCGGATTGTCCGGGGACCCGACGCTGATCCGCAGCGAGCTCGCCAGTTCGCCATCCATGTAGATGCCGAAAGTCCAGGAATTCGGCATGTCGTCGAAGCGGTCTTTCAGACGACGCTCGGTCCGAGGCTCGATCGCGCCTTCATGCAGATAAGCACGATAGCGGAGACTGTAGATCGCCTCCTTTTCGGTTTCGGTCTCTGCGAGGCGGTAATCGACGCGGTCGAGAATGTCGTGATGGCGGGGAGAAAGGTCGGTTACTTGATCGGCCGTAGCCATCATCATTCTCCACGCGCGGAAACGCAGCCATTCATCGGCTAAGATAAAGTTAAAGCTTTCTTAAAAGTTGTCAAAGGTTCTGAACTAGATTGGTTAATACTTTAGCCAGTGATTTAATGGTTGATCATGCGCGTCGTAACGATCCGGTGAACGCTCTCGTCACGCCGACGTGCGGACCGTGGCGGTGTCGCGCGGCTTCTCGTGCTGGCGACGGCCGTGCGAAGCTTCCAGC
>SDZE01000645.1 GCA_004173095.1 Bradyrhizobiaceae bacterium | reverse complement strand
TTCGCACGATGGGTGATGATGAAACTCGGATCGATCTCGCCTTCCTCGATACGACGCAGCAGATCCTGAGAGTAGCGATTGACGTGCGTCTGCCCGGTCCGGATCGTCAGCCCCTTGTTCATGGCAGCGCCGAACGGCACCTTGTCCAGGAAGCCGCCATAGACCCCGGGCACGGAGACAATGCCGCCGGGACGGCAAGCCATCAGAGCAGCGCGCAATGCGTGCGGCCGATCCGTTCCGAGCAGCACCGCCGCCTTGGCTTTATCGATCATCGCGTCGAACGAGGCGGTTGCATGCGACTCGGCGCCGACCGCATCGATGCATTTGTCGGGCCCCCTGCCGGCCGTCATGTCCTTGAGTTTTTCGAGGATGGTGGCGTCTTCCTCATCGAAGTTGATCACCTCCGCACCGGCCTGCTTCGCGAGTGTCAGTCGCTCAGGAATATTGTCGATGGCAATGACGCGCGCGGCACCAAGCATCAATGCGCTCTTGATGCAGAACTGTCCGACAGGGCCACAGCCCCAGATCGCAACCACATCGGTCGGTTCAATCTCGCAATTTTCCGCAGCCATCCACCCGGTGGGGAAGATGTCGCCGAGAAACAAAGCCTGCTCGTCGGTCATGCCATTGGGAATGATGATGGGCGACACGTCGGCATAGGGCACGCGAACATATTCGGCTTGTCCGCCCGGATAGGCGCCGGTCAGATGCGAATAGCCGAACAGGCCTGCGGTCGGATAACCGAAGGCCTTCTCGGCATTGTCCGCCGTGCGATTGCTGCGCTGGCACAGTGACCAGTTGCCTTTATGGCATTGCTCGCATTCGCCGCAGCAGATGGTGAACGGCACCACCACGCGGTCGCCCACTTTCAGCTTCTTGTTGTCGGCGCCGACCTCGACGACCTCTCCCATGAATTCATGGCCGAGAATGTCGCCCTTCTCCATGAATGGGATGTAGCCGTCCATCAGATGCAGGTCGGAACCGCAGATGGCGCACGCCGTCATCTTGATGATCGCATCGCGGCTATGTTCGATTTTCGGGTCCGGCACGCTATCGCAGCGGATATCACCTTTGCCGTGCCAACATAATGCCTTCATGATCCTTGCCTCAACGATGCTTCCGAGTGGCTGCCAATGGCGCGCACTTTCGTGGTCGCGACCAGAACAAATGCGATGACGCCGATGGCGACGAGCAACGCGCTATAGGGTTGCGGCAGGTCGGCCGTCGCGGCGATCGCCAGCAACGCTGCGCCAACCAGCGCATCGAGAAGGAGATGAAACCGCACGCGGAGAAAGCGGATGACGCCAAGCTCGTAATCCGTGAACGCGCTATAGACGATCATGAAAATTCCGAGCGTCACGAGCGCCACGCGCGGTATGCCCGACCATCCGAGATAAAGCGGAAGCGCTGTCAGCAGCATCCCGACAGCGTAGTCGACGACTCCATGCAATGCGGTTGGGATGAATCGCATGTTGCAATCACCTGGCCTTCTTGCGGCCGCCGGCTCGCCGTGCGGAGCCGTTGCTGCCGCTTGTTTTCGACGCAGTTTTCTTGGAAGCGCTGGCCTTCTTCACGGCTGGTTTGCTTACCGCTTTTTTGGCCGTGGGTTTGTCGTCGCTTGCGTGCTTCTTGCCCATCGACTTCGTCATGTCGGAGCCTGACGATGACGAGATGATATTGATGCCGGTGCCGCCGATCGTTCCTTGCGATGCGAACGGCAGCTCGGAGAAAACCGCGATCTCCGGGATCGCGACGATGCGCTCCGAACTGGCCTCGTTCGGCGTCGCTCGACCGCCATCCGTGACTGACTTCAGACCAGCCAATGCCTTACCGACCAATGTTTTTGTTGCAGCCACGCGAGCCTCTGATGCCTGAATTGAAGTGAAGGGGCGGGCACGGCCCGCCCCTGATTGCTAGCGCGACTTCTTGTAGAGCTTGGATGCGATCTCGTAGAATTCTTCGGGCGCATAATCAGGCGCGAAAGCGGACGGCGTGCCTTCGAGCTCGGCGATCTTTGCTCCATCCGGCATGCCTTCGACGACCTCGAGTTCGCCGACGGGATCGCCGGGCAGCGCCATTTCACCATTGCCCCAGATCCCCGCCATCTCCACGTAATCCTTCGGGCTGAAGGTGTAGAGCCGGCGATGCGAACCTTCGGCCAGGTACTTCTGACATTCCGGAATTTTGTCGAGATTGATGTTCGGGGTCGGCAGCATCTTTTCGATCTCGACGCCGGTCAGCTTCTTGATCGCCAACGCATAGGCGTGAGCGTGAACGCTGCCGCGCACGAGCAGATAGCCGCACACCTCGCGTCCGGTCGGCTCGGTCATGGTCTCGTAGACGCGCATCTTGTGCAGCCGCGCGCCGCATTCGAGATGGAAGTTGTGCAGCAGATCCATGATGACGTTGCCGCTCGACGTCACGAAATCCATGTTCCACGAGGCGCCGTTGCTATTCATCGGCATGGCGCCACCGGCGCCCGACAGGAACGATGCGGCCAACCTGATGTCCTGCATGTCCTCGAACGGCGCTTCACTGAGATCCACGCCTTCGGTCGGATCGCCCGGGCCATTGTTGAGCATGGCGACGCCGTTGCTGACGAGCTCGACATGGCCGAGTTCTTCGGCGGTGATCGCTGCGACCAGGCTATAGAACGGCCGCAGCTTCGACTTGCTGCGGAAGTTAAAGCTCTGGAACATGTAATTGTTGAGCGTGGACATCTCGCCGTATTTGCCACCGAGCAACTCCTGCAATGCAGCGGCGGCGTTGGGATTCGGCGCTTCGGGCGTGGGTAGCTCGGCCTGCAGTTTGTCGACACGTAGGAACATCACGCTACCTCTTCTGTTGCAGTTGCCTCTCGAACCTGCGCTTGTGTGGTCTGTTCCTACGCGACGGTATATTTTTCAGGATCGTCCATCGCGCAATTGTTGCCGCAGGAACCAACCGCGCATCGTCCGGTTCGAGTCGCACAACCGACGCAGGAGGTAGTCATCAAGCCGTACGAGTTGATGTTACGTAAGCTCTCTGAGCATTCGCGATTGACCGCCCGCGACATCGCGGAGATCGGCAAGCTCTCGGTGACGACGCGTGCGCTTGATCCCGACGAAGATGTCGTGCGGCAAGGTGACAGACCCACTGTTTCAGCGCTCGTGGTGCAGGGACTGATGGCGCGCTATCATCTGCTTCCCGACGGCCGGCGCCAGTATCTGTCGTTCCATCTGGCCGGCGACCTTCCGGATACCCAGGCGCTTTACGTGGAAGAGATGGACCACGCCGTGTGTGCCGTCGGCCCCGCCGTGGTCGGCCTCATTCCGCACGAGGAGTTGTTCGCGGCATTCGATCGCAGGCCGACGCTGGCCGCGGCCGTATGGCGGGAAACCTTGATCGACGCCGCGATCTTTCGTGAGGCCATCACCAACAACAGCGCACGTAGCCCGACGGCACGTATGGCGCATCTGTTCTGCGAACTGGTCTATCGCTCCAATGCGGCCGGCCTGACGCGTGGCGACGACTGCTACGCTCCGATCGGCCTCAGACAATTGGGAGAAACACTGGGACTGTCATTGGCGACGGTGAATAGGGCTCTGGCTGAACTCAGAACCAAAGGCATCTGCGAGTTTCAAGCCGGACGCATCACCATTCACGATCGCACGACGTTATCGGACATCGCACATTTTCAACCGAACTATCTTCATCTCCGCAAGCCGGACGCATCATAGCAACGGCACGCATCATCGAGGCGGTGATGCTCTAGCGAGGCCGTGACGGCTCGATGGCGCCGGTTTCGCGCAAAGCGGCGCGCACCTGCCGCACCCCCGGAAACGTCGTCCCCAGTTGATGGGCTTTCTTCCTCACAGATGAAATCGGCCGCCCAAGTGCCGCCGACGCCCGCAGCAGCGTCGCACCGCTCGCTGCGAGTTCGAGCAGCAAGGCGATATCCTCAGGGCGCCAACTTTTGACGATCGGTTTGGCCATGTACAATCCTCCGCAGCGCTTCGGCGCAGAGATCATGGC
>SDZE01000128.1 GCA_004173095.1 Bradyrhizobiaceae bacterium | reverse complement strand
GCCCTCCCCCGCAAGCGGGAGAGGGAGAAGAAGTAAACTTAAGCGGCTTCGGCAGCCAGCTTCTTGCCCTTCTCGACGGCTTCTTCGATGGTGCCGACCATGTAGAAAGCCGCTTCCGGCAGGTGGTCGTACTTGCCTTCGACCAGGCCCTTGAAGCCCTTGATGGTGTCGGCGAGGTCGACGAACTTGCCCGGCGCGCCGGTGAAGATTTCAGCGACGTGGAACGGCTGCGACATGAAGCGCTCGATCTTGCGAGCGCGGGCCACCGCCAGCTTGTCCTCTTCCGACAGTTCGTCCATGCCGAGAATGGCGATGATGTCCTGCAGCGCCTTGTAGCGCTGAAGCACCTGCTGGACCTGACGGGCGACGCCGTAATGCTCTTCGCCAACCACCAGCGGGGACAGCATGCGCGAGGTCGAGTCGAGTGGATCGACCGCCGGATAGATGCCCTTTTCGGCGATCGAGCGCGACAGCGTGGTGGTCGCATCAAGATGCGCGAACGAAGCGGCCGGCGCCGGGTCGGTCAAGTCGTCCGCCGGCACGTAAATCGCCTGCACCGACGTGATCGAGCCCTTGTTGGTGGTGGTGATGCGCTCCTGCAGCGCGCCCATGTCGGTCGCGAGCGTCGGCTGATAACCCACCGCCGAAGGGATACGGCCGAGCAGCGCCGACACTTCCGAACCCGCCTGAGTGAAGCGGAAGATGTTGTCGACGAAGAACAGCACGTCCTGGCCCTTGTCGCGGAAGTCTTCCGCAATGGTCAGACCGGTGAGCGCGACGCGGGCGCGGGCGCCCGGGGGTTCGTTCATCTGGCCGAACACGAGGGCGCATTTCGAGCCTTCGCCGCCGCCCTTCTTGTTGACGTTGGACTCGATGAACTCGTGATAGAGATCGTTGCCTTCGCGGGTACGCTCGCCGACGCCGGCGAACACCGAGTAACCACCATGCGCCTTGGCGACGTTGTTGATCAGTTCCTGAATCAGCACGGTCTTGCCGACGCCGGCGCCGCCGAACAGACCGATTTTGCCGCCCTTGGCGTAAGGCGCGAGAAGATCGACGACCTTGATGCCGGTAACGAGAATCTCGGCTTCGGTCGACTGGTCGGTATAGAGAGGCGCTTCAGCGTGGATCGGGCGGCGCGTCTCGGATTTGACGGGGCCGCACTCATCGATCGGCTCGCCGATGACGTTGATGATGCGGCCGAGCGTGCCTTCGCCCACCGGCACGGTGATCGGCTGGCCCGAATTCGACACTTCCTGACCACGCACCAGACCTTCGGTGGTGTCCATCGCAATGGTGCGGACGGTCGATTCACCGAGATGCTGGGCGACTTCGAGCACCAGACGGTTGTTGCCGTTCTTGGTCTCGAGCGCGTTCAAAATCGCCGGCAGTTCGCCTTCGAACTGCACGTCGACGACGGCGCCGATGACCTGGGTGATGCGTCCGGTTTGATTGGCAGAAGCCATGGAAACTATCTCCTTGAATTACGCGGATCGGCCTGCGGCAGGCCGGTATGTTGCTGTATTTGTTAAATGGCCTCGGCGCCCGAGATGATCTCGATGAGTTCTTTCGTGATCTGGGCCTGCCGGGTGCGGTTATAAACGAGAGTCTGCTTGCGGATCATGTCGCCGGCATTGCGGGTCGCGTTGTCCATCGCGCTCATCTGGGCGCCGTAGAACGACGCGTTGTTTTCCAGCAATGCGCGGAAGATCTGGACGGCGAGATTGCGCGGCAGCAGAGCGTCGAGGATCTCGTCTTCGGCCGGCTCGTAATCGTAAACCGGAGTGGGTCCGGTGACCTCGGCCGGCTTGGTGACTTCCAGCGGGATGATCTGCTGGGCGGTCGGGATCTGCTGGATCACCGACTTGAAGCGCGAATAGAACAGCGTGCAGACGTCGAATTCGCCGGCGTTGAAACGGGCGATCACCTTCTTGGCGATGTCTTCGGCGTTGACGAAGCCGAGCTGGCGCACGGAGCGCAGTTCGATGTGTTCGATGATGTTCTTGTCGAACAGGCGGCGCAGCTGCTCGTAGCCCTTGCGACCGACACAGAAGATCTTGACGGTCTTGCCCTGGTTCATCAGCGCATAAGCGCGATCACGGGCGAGACGCACGATCGAGGAGTTGAACGCACCCGACAGGCCGCGCTCGCCGGTGCAAACCAGCAGCAGATGGGTCTTGTCGTTGCCGTTGCCGGCCAGCAGCAGCGGGCCGCCGCCGCCGGTGGACGCGCCGGCGATCGACGCGATCACCGCATCCATCTTCTCAGCATAAGGCCGCGCAGCTTCGGCAGCACTTTGCGCACGGCGCAGCTTCGAGGCTGCGACCATCTGCATGGCTTTGGTGATCTTCTGCGTCGCCTTGGTCGAGGCGATGCGGACGCGCATGTCTTTAAGTGAGGCCATTCTCAGTCCACCCCAGCGATCGGCACTCGGCCTTTCGCAATCCTCTCATTCGTCATGCCCGGCCTCGTGCCGGGCATCCACGACTTTAATTGGTGCCCCACGCCAAAGACGTGGATGGCCGGGACAGGCCCGGCCATGACGGCGTTGAGTTTACGCGAAGGTCTTCGCGAAGCCTTCGACAGCTGCCTTGAGCTTGCCGGCGGTTTCGTCGTTGAGATCGCGGCTATCGCGGATCGAGTCGAGAATGTCGGCATTCTTGCCGCGCAGCAGCGACAACAGACCGTCTTCGAACGCACGCACCTTGCTGACAGGGAGCTTGTCGAGATAGCCGTTGGTGCCGGCCCAGATCACCGCGACCTGCTCTTCCATCTTCAGCGGCGAGAACTGCGGCTGCTTCAGGAGTTCGGTCAGGCGTGCGCCGCGATTCAGCAGGCGCTGGGTCGAGGCGTCGAGATCGGAGCCGAACTGCGCGAACGCCGCCATTTCGCGGTACTGCGCGAGCTCACCCTTGATCTTGCCGGCGACCTTCTTCATCGCCTTGGTCTGCGCCGACGAACCGACGCGCGACACCGACAGACCGACGTTCACCGCTGGGCGGATGCCCTGGAAGAACAGATCGGTTTCGAGGAAGATCTGACCGTCGGTGATCGAAATCACGTTGGTCGGGATGTAGGCCGACACGTCGTTGGCCTGGGTTTCGATGACCGGCAGCGCCGTCAACGAACCATTGCCCTGCTCGTCGTTCAGCTTCGCAGCGCGCTCGAGAAGACGCGAGTGAAGATAGAAAACGTCGCCCGGGTAAGCTTCGCGGCCCGGCGGGCGGCGCAGCAGCAGCGACATCTGGCGGTAAGCCACGGCCTGCTTCGACAAATCGTCATACACGATCACGGCATGCATGCCGTTGTCGCGGAAGAACTCGCCGATGGTGCAGCCGGTGAACGGCGCGATGTACTGCATCGGAGCCGGGTCCGACGCGGTGGCGGCGACGACGACGGAATATTCCATCGCGCCCTGCTCTTCGAGCACCTTCACGAACTGGGCCACGGTCGAACGCTTCTGACCGACGGCGACGTAGACGCAATACAGCTTCTGGCTCTCGGGAGCGCCGGCGCCGTTCAGCGACTTCTGGTTCAGGATGGTGTCGAGCGCGATCGCGGTCTTGCCGGTCTGACGGTCACCGATGATCAGCTCGCGCTGGCCGCGGCCGACCGGGATCAGAGCGTCGATCGACTTCAGGCCAGTCGCCATCGGCTCATGCACCGACTTGCGCGGAATGATGCCGGGCGCCTTGACGTCGACGCGCATACGCTTGTCGGCCTGGATCGGGCCCTTGCCGTCGATCGGATTGCCGAGGCCGTCGACCACGCGGCCGAGCAGGCCCTTGCCGACCGGCGCGTCAACGATGGCGCGGGTACGCTTGACGGTCTGGCCTTCCTTGATCTCGCGGTCGGCGCCGAAAATAACGACACCGACATTGTCGGTTTCGAGGTTCAGCGCCATGCCGCGCGTGCCGTTCTCGAATTCGACCATTTCACCGGCCTGAACGTTATCGAGACCGTAGACGCGGGCAATACCGTCACCGACGGAGAGCACCTGGCCGACTTCGGAAACTTCTGCTTCCTGGCCGAAATTCTTGATCTGGTCCTTGAGGATCGCGGAAATTTCCGCGGCGCGGATGTCCATCAGCCTGCCTCTTTCATCGCGTGCTTAATCGAGTTGAGTTTGGTGCGAAGCGAGCTATCGACCATGCGGCTGCCGAGTTTAACGACAAGCCCGCCGATGATGGACGGATCGACCTTCACGTTGAGCGCGACATCCTTGCCCGTCACTGTCTTCAGTGCGGACTTGAGGGCATCGAGATTCTTGTCCGAGAGCTTTTCGGCGACGGTGACGTCGGCCGTGGCTTCGCCCTTGAATTTGGCGACCAGCGCATTGAACGCGCGGATCACGTCGCTGACCACGAACAAACGACGGTTCGCGATGAGAACGCTGATGAAATTGGCGGCGACGCCCGAGATACCTGCCTTGGCAAGCACCGCACCGAGCGCCTTGCGCTGCTCATCGGCGGTAAAAACCGGGCTGCGCACGAGGCGGGCCAGATCGGCGCTCTCGTTCAGCAATGCTGCAAACTTGTCGAGATCGGCCTTCACCGCATCGACGGACTTTTCGTCACGCGCCAGCTCGAACAGGGCTGTAGCGTAACGACCGGACACTCCCGAAACCGACGGATCTTCTGCTGCCACGAATTGTGCTCTTCAGGCTGTCAAATCCACAAGGGAAACCCATCGCCGCAAGAATCGCCGGAAGAGCGGCGCCTCGCGATCCAAGTCCTTGGAATTCAAGCGGGACTTCGATTCTTCAGGCAGCGGCAGAGCGCCCCCGCCCGTTCAAATCGCGGCTTTGCTAGCATGGCGCGCACGGCCTTGCAACGCGACGAAAGCGTTTGGTGATGCCTTGTCGCAGCCGACAGCAAAGAATCGTTTCAGCCAACCGCGAGACGAAATTTGAGAGGCCTGGACCGTTCGGCGATCACGGGGTTTCGCCCTCTCCGTCAATTTTGCAGGCCGAACGGCGCACCGTCTCACGAGAGGCCATTTACGCGGCCGGCGCAATTCACATGACGGTGGGCGGCCAGCAGAGGCACTTCCCGCCTAGCGACACTTGCGCCGACCGGCCGCCGGCAGGTGCAGGTGCAGGTGCAGGTGCAGGTGCAGGTGCAACGCACCCCATCAGTGACGATTACTTAACGAAAACTTGCGCGACGCACCTATCACTTCGAAATACAGTATAGGTAAGTAAAAGGACGGATATTATCAGTTAATAAATCGTTAAAGCAGATTTCAAGCGCGCTCGGTATTGATCACAAGATATTACATCGCGAAATGGAACGATTTCTTTGCCCACTTTACGCCTCAATACCTCGTCAAACGCAGCCGCAGCGAAATCGGGACGGGGGTCCACTTACCACAGCCGTGGTAATACTATCTGAGGACGACAATATATGCTGCGTTACGGAAAGTTTGCGCTGGGATCTTTGACCCAGCCGCGTCTGGCGATTGCACTGATTGCCGCGACGGTCGCTTTTGGGGGATCGGTTTCGGAAGCTTCGGCCAAGTCCAAGCACCGCCATCACCACAAGCATCACCATCATCACGCCGCCAAAAAAGCTGCGGCAGAGACCAATCCCTTCGAGGCCAATGCATCCATCGGCCCGTTTGCGCCCTTTACCGCTCCCGCTGCAGCGCCTGCCTCGCGCGGCGGTCGCAGCTTCTCCGGGGTCGCTTCTTATTATGGCAACGAAGCCGGCAACCGCACCGCATCGGGCCAGCGCTTCAATCAGAACGCCATGACCGCCGCGCATCGTTCGCTGCCGTTCGGCACCAAGCTGCGCGTGACCCATAGCGGCCGCAGCGTCGTCGTCACTGTCAATGATCGCGGCCCGTTCATTCGCGGTCGCGTGCTCGATCTGTCCAAGGGCGCAGCCAGCGCCATCGGCCTGACCGGTCGCGGCGTCGGCAAGGTCGTCGCGGAAGTCATGTAAGACGAGCAACGTATCGCGTCCCTGATCTGCCAGGTTCAGTAGCGTTGCGTTCAGTAGAGTTGCGTAGGCGTTGAGTAAAAGAGCCTGCCGTCATCATATGACGGCAGGCTTTTTTGTATCGAAACAGAACCGCATCGGCTTTCAGGACGACAACCACGCACTGACGATTGAAACGAAGGACAGATGATGAGCGCGAATGCCATCCGCCGAACCGCCGTTGTTCTCTCATGCATCGTGGCTTGTGGCCTGCTGCCGCCCGATGCCGCCGCGCAGACTCCACAGCGCGTGAACGGCACCACGGTGACCATGACGCCACCGGCGGGCTTTACGCCGGCCACGGATTTCGCGGGCTTTGCCGATCCATCGACGAAATCCAGCATCCTGATCGCCGAACTGCCACCGCAAGCGTGGCCGCAGCTGTCCGCATTGTTCGGCAACCTTCAGGCCGTGCGTGCAGGCTTCAAGCAGAAGGGCATCGAGGTTGCGACGCTGGACAAGGTGCCGACCGCCTCGGGCGAGGCTTTCCTCGCCAGCGGCACGCAGATGAACGCGGGCACCAAGCTCGCAAAATGGGTCGCACTGGCGCAAGGCAGCCGCACGGTGATGATCACCGTGCAGGCCATGCCGGACGCGAAACTCGACGATGCCGTCATCAAGGCGTTGCTGGCCACGGTGTCGCTCGGCGATGTGCCGTCGGTTGCGGACAAACTGGCCAGCCTGCCGTTCAAGGTCGCGCCTGCGGCGCCGTTCCGCGTGCTCGATACGATGGCCGGCAGTACCGTGGCGATGACCGCTGGCGACAACGATACGGATCCGAAGGGTGAGCAGCCGCTGCTGGTCGTCTCCGCGCAGATCGGCAACACGCCGGTGCTCAGCGAGGATTCGACCGTGATCGCCAAGACGCTGCTGCGTCAGACCAGGGATTTGGACAAAGCGACGATCGACAGCGAAAGGAAAGTGTCGTTCGCCGGCGTCGCCGATGGGGTTCTGCTCGAGGGCAAGACCGACGGCGACAAGCGCTTCCTGCAATATTTCGCGGCCGGACCGAACGGGCGCTATGTGCGGATGATCACCTATTTCGCCGACAATCGCAGCGCCGAATTGCGGCCGGCCATCGACAAGATCGCCGCTTCGATCGCGTTCAAATAAGCCGCGATTGTAGGGTGGGCAAAGCGCAGCGTGCCCACCACCGGTGCCTGGGAAGGAGATGGTGGGCACGGCGCAAGGGCGCCTTTGCCCACCCTAGAACTGAGCCAACCAACGACGCTCGGTCACCTCTCCCCACCGGTGAGAGGTCGATCCGGCGTCGCGCAGCGAAGACGGAGCGGGTGAGGGCAGCCGCACGTGACGTAGAGTGAAGCCCCCCTCACCCGCGCAAGTGCGCGACCTCTCCCCGGTGGGGAGAGGTGAACCAGCGCCGTCGCGGGAGACGCGCGATGCGAAACAAAACAACAGACAAACCAAACAAAAAGGGCGCCCCGCAGGACGCCCTTTTCTTATGACTTTGACATCCGCCGGATCAGTTCGGCTTGGCTGCCGGCTTGCTGCCCGACGTCTCTGGTTTGTCGGCGGAAGGCTTGTTCTCGTTCGCAGGCTTGTCGTTCTGCGAGGCCTTGACCTCCGGCTGGGTCACGGTGGCATTCGAGGTGACCTTGATGCCGTGCAGCAGATCGGCTGCAGCTTTCAGCGCCTTGTCGTTCTTGGCATCCGGCGGCACGTAGGACTGCGAGCCGGTCTTCTCGTCGCCGTCGTTCTTCAGATGGCCACGCAGCGAGGCTTCGCCCTTGGTGTCGGTGCGCGACTTCAGCTCATCCGGCACGTCCTGCACGATCTCGATGTCAGGCACGATGCCCTTGGCCTGGATCGACTTGCCCGACGGCGTGTAGTAGCGCGCCGTGGTCAGGCGCAGGGCGCCATTGCCCGAACCGAGCGGGATGATGGTCTGCACTGAGCCCTTGCCGAACGAACGCGTGCCGAGGATGGTCGCGCGCTTGTGGTCCTGCAGCGCGCCGGCGACGATTTCCGACGCCGAGGCCGAGCCGCCATTGACCAGCACCACCACCGGCTTGCCCTTGGTGAGGTCACCCGTATGCGCCGTGCGGCGCTGGGTTTCCTCGGCATTGCGGCCGCGGGTGGAGACGATCTCGCCACGATCGAGGAACGCATCCGACACGGTGACCGCTTCTTCCAGCAGGCCGCCCGGATTGTTGCGCAGATCGATGATGTAGCCCTTCACCTTGTCGGCGCCGATCGCTGCGGTCTGCGCCGCGATCTCGCGCTTCAGGCCTTCGGTGGTCTGCTCGTTGAAGGTGGTGATGCGGATATAGGCGATGTCGTTGTCTTCGACGCGCGCGCGCACCGAGCGGACACGGATATTGTCGCGCACCAGGGTGACATCGACCGGATTGTCCTGCCCCTTGCGGATGATCTTCAGCTTGATCTTGGTGTTGACCGGACCACGCATCTTTTCGACGGCCTGGTTCAGGGTCAGGCCCTGCACGGCTTCGTCGTCGAGATTGGTGATGATGTCGTTGGCCATCACACCGGCCTTCGACGCCGGGGTATCGTCGATCGGCGACACCACCTTGATCAACCCGTCTTCCATGGTGACTTCGATGCCGAGGCCGCCGAATTCACCGCGGGTCTGCACCTGCATGTCGCGGAAGCTCTTGGCATCCATGTAGCTGGAATGCGGATCCAGACCGGTCAGCATCCCGGAGATCGCGGACTCGATCATCTTGCTATCGTCCGGCTTCTCGACATAGTCGCTGCGCACGCGTTCGAAGACGTCGCCGAACAGGTTGAGCTGGCGATAGGTGTCGGACGTCGCGGCACGGGCGCTCGTCCCCATGAACACGGCACGTGGCTGTGTGACGAACAGCGTCAAGGCGGCGCCGGTTGCGGCACTCAGCAGAATTATGGAAGTCTTGCGCATCATCCGCGAACCTTTTCGCCTTCGTTAGCGGCCCACCAGGGGCCAGGGTCAATTGGAGTGCCGTCCTTACGGAACTCGATATAAAGCACAGGCTGGCTGGCATTGGCAGTCGGCGTCGCAGCTGCGAGCACCGAAGCGACCCGGGACGATGTCCCCATCACGGCGATGGGTTCCCCGGCCAGCACGAACTGACCAATGTTCACCGATATACGCTCCATCCCGGCGATCAGGATATGATATCCGCCACCGGCATTGAGGATCAAGAGTTGTCCGTAGCTGCGGAAGGGTCCGGAATACACGACCCAGCCATCACACGGTGTTGTGACCTGCGCGCCGGCGCGCGCGGCCAGCGAAATACCCTTCTCGATGCCGCCAACACCGTCCGCGGCGCCGTAGTTCCGTAGCCGGATGCCATTGACCGGCATCGCCAGCATACCTTTGGCCGAGGCGAAGGCGATCGCCGGCGCCATGCGGCCGGCATTCTTGAGACCCTCGACATTCGGCTTGCCATTGGCGAGGTCGGCCGGCGCGCCCTGCAGGCTCGCCGTCTGCGCCGCCTTGGCTGCCGCCTTGGACTCCTGCTCCATCTTGGCGACCAGCCCCTGCAGACTGTCGACCTGACGCGCCAGCGCGACCGCGCGCGCGTTCTCCGCATCCATGTCTTTTTCGACTGCTGCGAGCTGGCGCTGCCGCTCGGTGGTGAAGGAGGCGAGGCGCGCCTGCTCTTCCTTGAGCTTGTCGCGATCGAGAGCGAGTTGATCGCGCTCGCTCGAAATCACCTTGCGGACATTCACCAGCTCGCCGAGATCGGCGGCGAGCTTTTCCGCCCGCACGCGCATGTCCGGCACCACGGCGCCGAGCAGCATCGCCGTCCGCAATGACTGCAACGCATCTTCGGGCCGCACCAGCAGGGCTGGCGGCGCACGACGACCGGCGCGCTGCAGCGCCGCCAGAACTTCCGCGATCTCACCACGGCGCGAATCGAGCGAGGTCCTGATCTCGCGTTCGCGCGCATCGAGCGGACGCAGCCGACCCTCCGCATCGTCGATCTTGGCTTCGACACCGCGCACCCGCGCAGCGATGTCGATCAATTGCTGATTGAGCTTGCCGCGATCCTGGCCGATCGCCGCAATGTCGGCTTTCAGCTTGGCCTGAAGATCTGCCGCCTTCTGCTGCTGCTCGCGCGCCGACTGTAATTCCAGTTCGCGCTGGCGGATGAGGTCCGTTGCCGGCGCTGCAGCGTCCTGCTGCTGCGGCGCCGTCTGCGCAGCGACGGCATCGATGCCAATGCCAGCCAGGCCTGCAGACAGCAACACGACCGGAACCGACGCGACGCGTCGTCCGAAGTCACGGTGAGATGGCCGCAGCGACAGCATCAAAGTTTCGAAAGCGCCTTTACACGCGATGATAAGGGTGGCCAGCGAGAATGGTGGCAGCCCGGTAAATCTGTTCCAAAAGCATGACGCGAACCATCTGGTGCGGCCAGGTGGCTGCGCCGAAGGCAATGCTGAGTTTGGCTTTGCGCCGCAATTCGGGCGAAAGTCCGTCGGCGCCGCCGATGACAAAAACATAATGTGACACCGATTCGTCCCGTGCCTTGCCAACATGACGGGCAAAGCCGGCGCTATCAATGCTCGTGCCGCGCTCGTCGAGCGTCACGAGGATTGCCTTGTCGGGAATCAAAGCGGCGATCGCAGCACCTTCCTCGGCCATGCGTGTCGCCGTATCACGCGCCCGGCTCTCCGGAATCTCGTGAATTGTCAGGCTGCGGAAACCGAGCTTGCGGCCGATATCATCAAACCGCTCGCGATACCGCTCGGCCAGTTCGCGCTCCGGGCCCTGCTTGAGTTTGCCGATCGAAATGACGAGAAGATGCATCGGCAGAGAATACCATGATCGCGGTCCCGTGGGGCGGGCAAAGCAAAGCGTGCCCACCGCCGCACCAGCGATCTGTCGAAGCCGCCGAGGTGGGCACAGCGCTACGCGCCTTTGCCCACCCTACCGATTACGCCGCCTTCAGGCTGAGAAGATACATCGGCAGTGCCTAACACCATCGCGGTCCCGTAGGGTGGGCAAAGCAAAGCGTGCCCACCGCCACACCAGCGATTTGTCGAAGCCGCCGAGGTGGGCACGGCGCTTCGCGTCTTTGCCCACCCTACAGTTTACGGAATCAGACCGCCTTCAGGCTGACCCGCGATTCGTCCGGTCCCGGCTGCGCCCAGAGCCGCTCGATATTGTAGAACTCGCGCACTTCCGGCCGGAAAACGTGCAGGATGACTTCGCCGGTATCGATCAGCACCCAATCGCAATTGGTCATGCCTTCGACATGCAGCTTCTTCTGTCCCGCTTCCTTCAGACCCTTGGCGACATTCTCCGCGACAGCGCCGACATGGCGGTTCGATCGTCCGGTGGTGACGACGAGGTAGTCGGAGAACGCCGACTTGCCGCGCAGGTCGATGGTCACGGTCTCTTCAGCCTTCATGTCGTCGAGCCGCGCCAGCACCAGCTTCAGCGTTTCCGTCGCGCTGTCACGCGCAACGTCTGCGGCGACAGGCTTCTTCGGCGCAGGCTTCTTGGCGATCACGGATTTGGTTGTGGTCGGCTTGCCAGCAGTCGATTTGGCGACTTTGGGAGCTGCAGCCTTCTTCGGCGCAGCCGCACCCTTCGCAGCAGCTTTTTTGGCCGGAGCTTTCTTGACCAGAGCTTCCTTGGCGGAAGCGGACTTCACCGAAGCCTTCTTTTCGGATGAAGCAACTTTGGATGAAGCAGCTGTGGTTGACGCAGCGGCTTTCGACGAAGCCTTGTTGGCAGCGCCCGTCTTTGAAGCGCCCGTCTTGGACGATGAGGTGGCCAGGTGACCATTCCTTTCACTGAGGGTTTGCCGAATCCGGCGCCCGGTTGATCATAAACATATGGGATCGCCGGACCCGCGGTCCAGCCTGCGAATATCCTAGCACGTCTCTTGGTTGCAGGGGACTCGCGTTTTGACTCAGGCTTTCCAGCTGCCGTCCGGGTTCCGCAGCCGGGTGGAGGACAGGGTCAGTTTCAGGCCGGTCAGGAACGTCCAGGCGGGCGGAGTCCGCGTCGCCAGCGACCTGGATTGCTGCTCCGGGACACGGAAACGGGCCAAAGCCTGCGGCGCTCTTGCCGATAAAGCGCGGCATCCTTGCGACGCCGGATCGGACGAGGCGCGATTGACGATGGCGAGCGGAATCCGCTGCGCAATCTCCCGCCAGCGCCCCCAGCGGTGAAACTGGGCGAGATTGTCGGCTCCCATGATCCAGACAAATCGTGCTTGCGGGCATCGCCGGCCGAGATGAATGACGGTGTCGATCGTATAGCGGGTGCCGATGACGCTTTCGAGACAGCTGATGACGATGCGGGGGTGGTTGGCGACCCTCGCGGCCGCCTCGGCGCGCTCGGTGAGATCGTGCAGATTGCCGCGATCCTTCAACGGGTTACCCGGCGTGACCAGCCACCAGACGACATCCAGCTGCAGCCGCTTCATGGCGTACAGGGTCGCGGCGCGGTGGGCGGCGTGGGGCGGATTGAACGATCCGCCGAGCAGCCCGATCCGCAAACCCTCCGCGATCGGGGGGAAGCCGTGCCGATAGACCTTCGATCGCGGCGCCCGCAGGCCGTCGCTCACGGCCGCGTCTGCCCGGTGCCATGGACGCGATATTTGAAACTGGTCAATTGCTCGGCGCCGACCGGGCCGCGGGCGTGGAATTTGCCGGTCGCGATTCCGATTTCGGCGCCAAAACCGAACTCGCCGCCATCGGCGAATTGCGTCGAGGCATTGTGCAGGACGATGGCGGAATCGACCTCGTTGAGGAAGCGCGTCGCCACCGCATCGTCCTCGGTCACGACCGCATCGGTGTGATGCGAGGAATGCGCGTGGATATGCGCCAGCGCGTCATCCAGCCCATCGACCACGCGCGCGGAGATGATCGCATCTTCGTATTCGGTGTCCCAGTCCGCATCGGTGGCGGCCTTCACGCGGCCGTCCGCCGCCTGCACGGCGGCGTCGCCGCGCACCTCGCAGCCGGCATTGAGCAGCATGTCCACCAGCGGCTTCAGATGCGTGCCGGCGGCGGCTTTGTCGATCAGCAGCGTTTCGGTGGCGCCACAGACGCCGGGCCGCCGCATCTTGGCGTTCAGCACGATCGACTTGGCCATATCGAGTTGGGCGGCACGGTCCACATAGACGTGGTTGACGCCTTCGAGATGCGCGAACACCGGCACCCGCGCTTCAGCCTCGACGCGCGCGACCAAGCTCTTGCCGCCGCGCGGCACAATCACATCGACGCCGCCATTGAGCCCCGACAGCAGCAAGCCCACCGCCGCGCGATCGCGCGTCGGCACCAGCGAGATCGCAGCTTCCGGCAGCCCTGCCTCGCGCAGGCCCTGCACCAGACATTCATGGATGGCACGGCAGGAGCGAAAGCTGTCCGACCCCCCACGCAGGATCACCGCATTGCCCGACTTCAGGCACAGCACGCCGGCATCGGCGGCGACATTCGGCCGGCTCTCGAAAATCACTCCGACGACGCCGAGCGGCACGCGAACGCGTTCGATGGTCATGCCATTGGGCCGCTGCCAGCTTTCGGAGACACGGCCCACGGGATCTTCGATGTCATGGATGACGCGGATGCCATCCGCCATCGCCTGCACGCGCGCCTCGGTCAGCGTCAGCCGGTCGATGAAGGCTGTGGTGGCGCCATTGGCCCGGACCTCGGCGACGTCCTCGGCATTGGCCGCCAGAATCGCCGCCGAATGGGCACGGATCGCCGCCTCCATTGCCGCCAGCGCGCGATTTTTTTGCGCCGTCGGCGCCACCGCCAACGCCCGTGCCGCCACCCGGGCACGCGCGGCGAGGTCGTTCATCAGAACCGGCAGATCAGCCGATCCGTCGATGGCTTTCAGCGAGGCAGACATGGGGGAACTCGGGGGTAAGATACGGAACTGTCGGGATAAAATAGGGACACATCACCCCAAGGTCAAAAGCTGAAATCCCTGGATGCGTGGAGATCAGGCCAGATCGGCCGGTGCAACCCCGGGTTTTGGCTTCGGTCGCGACCGCACCGGCAGACGCTTCGCACCGTTCGGGACAGGGTCGGGCTTCACATTGGCGCTGATTTTTTCGAGCGCATAAACGTAGGAATCAAGTTCATCCGCCGTCAAACCCATTTGATAGTCGAGGAATTTCAGGTCGCCCGCGTCCCCGGTCCGTCTCTTGACCTTTTTACGGATCGCATCGACCACGAGATAGGCGAATTTCAGCGCCATGCCGTCGTTTCCGAGATACCAATGCATGCGCTGAACGGTATCAAATACGGCGTCCTGCTTGTAGAGCGGCATCAGATGAATTTTGTCGGCCGACAGCTCCGCGGTCAGACGGGCAAGTTCTTCGTCCGCTATGCTGCTGGTGTCGTATTTCAGATGCTCTTCCCACGCATAATAAAGTGCATTGTTGATCGCCCCCAACAAGATGTCCTGATCGGCGTCGGTATTGCGATAGGTATCAACGGCGAGCTTGGCTTGAGCTACCGCCGTCCGGAGCGTGCGCTGGCGCTCGTTCGGGTCGTCGGTCTTCAAACCGATCAGCCATTGGGCGTTAGCGAGTTCGACGTGAACGGCGCCACGAACCCAGTTGTCGGGAGCGACCCGTTTGTCTCTGTTCTGTGCGAAAATCTGTGCGGCTTGCAACAGCCACACTGTCGCTTCTTCAATCTCACCTTTTTCGCGCAGAGCCTGTCCGAGACGCAGCCTGCACACCGCATCGGTCCCGTCGATCTTGGCTAGCCGCATATAGAGCGCCAGCGCTTCATCGAGAGCGGTTGGATCATCGCTATAAAGCAGACAGAACGCGCGCTCCATCTGGGTTCTGTAGATGGCGTCCGCCTTAACCGGATCCGATAGTTCCTTTTCGGCACGCAGCCTTTCCTCGATTCTTCCGAACTTGACGGCGGCGGCCTGAAATTCCCTGACATTGTCCTTCTCGTCGAGCTTCTCCGCGCGTTGACGTTGCCCGAGTGCGTCATCGAAGGCGTCGATGATATCCTGCGGCACATCTGTCATCATCCGGAGCGACAGATCGCCGACCGATTTCGGCGCCTCGCGTGCTTCGCGCAGCCCGAGCAACTGCAGATCCGATTCTGTCTTGATGAGATCGGCATAGAGTGCGCAGCCGTCGATGAGCTGCTTGAGCGCATTGAGATGCGCCAGGGTTGACGGGTTGGTCGCCTGGCGCGGATAGGCCGTGACGTGGCTGAGCTGTCCCCAGACATCTTCCATCGCCGTCCGCAACTGGATTTCGATGGGAAGATCCAGCTGTTCGACTGAACGATCCGCGCCCTCCACATCGATCTGACATGCGCCGATGACATGAACGGACGAATACAAGGTCTCCGGTGTGCGGCTGTCCAGACAGGATGGCGCCAGCTTTCTTTGCTCGCGCCATTGATCGAGGTTGCGCCGAATGGATTGCGGATCATTCTCTGGTCGCGCCGTATACAGCCAGATTTTCATGCGGTCTTTAATAAAGGGTGACAATGCGCCCACCTGGCCGACATGCGCAATCGTGTCTGCCACCACATCGAGCGCTTCGAGCAGGCTCGAATTGAACAGAGTGACGACCCGCAGCCCAATGATATCGTGAACATCGAGCGGCCTGGCTTCGGGGTTCTCGAGTTTGAGCTTGGCCAGTTTCTCATAGGCGCGGGCCAGCGATTTGATGCGACAGGACAGCCGAAAATGAGGTTGCGAGAACAGGGAATGCGCCAGCAATCGCCGCTCCAGCTCGGGGCGAAGCTTCTCGGCGGCGGCGATCAACTTCAACAACTGCATTTCAGTTTCGGTATCGATCGACATGCGTCACTGACACCCGACTGTTGAAACGGAAATGCGACGCTAGGCTTTGGCCAATCCCGGGATGAAATAGACGGAGCCGGCGGCCGCCACGGCTCGTCTCCAGATCGCGCTCGAGACATTCGGAGCGGCTTCCGTCGCTACGTCGAATGCGATCCTGATTTCATCCGCACGAGGCGCGGTGATCGCATTCGGAAAACTCAGTTCCTGTTCGATCCGGCGCCGCAACTGAGCAAACTGAAAAGCCGCGCTCTTATGCGCATCGGCGCGTTCCGAAAACCGGAGAAAGGTTTGACAGGCCGTTAGGATGGCAGCCACGATGCTGATAAAGCCGACCAGGAACTTCAGCCATATATCGATCTCGGTCGACGAACTGAGCGCTGAGAAGATGGTGGTGCCAACAATAGCCGAAAAGATCGCGGCAGGGATGCCAATAAAAAGATGACACGCCGAATACAGTTCGGACGCGGCGTGGTGAGAGAGCTGGCTTTCACGCGCCCGCTTCAACCAGGTTCGAAGCAGAGCGACTTCTTTGGTTTCGACCGCGCCAGTCCCGCCTGCGCCAGTGGAGCCTGCGCCAATCCCAGTTTCGCCAGTCCCAACCGCGTCAGCCACGACAGCCTCCTGGCTTTCCTGCTTAATAGATAAGTGACGCAGCTGGAGATCCCGGACAAATCGGGCAACGAGACCGATGCGGTGCTTTGCAGGGATTAGATGAGAACTGGCTTCGACACGGTCATCAGGATCAGTCGTGTTGGAAAGGAACGATTGAAATCTAAGCCACTAGAAACAAAAGTCAAGCTCGCCTTTAGGTAGCATCATGATGCGGTGGACGATTAGGCCTGAAGATCATTCAACAACAAGGCAGCAGCAAACACAACCTATGGATGAGCGCATGCCGACGATCGGGTGTCATGAAATGTGGTGCCGCAAACAGGACTCGAACCTGTGACCCCGTCATTACGAATGACGTGCTCTACCAACTGAGCTATTGCGGCGAACCATGGTCGCGATTCGGCTGGGCAGCCGGGCGCGATAGGGCTCTGATATCGTTCGCTCCCCGGTTTTGCAAGGCGAGACTGGGGGGCGCGCAATCCTCGTTTCTGTTCTAGCTCGCGGCCAGCGGGGCGGACGGCCACAATCGTTAGAGCCCGCAGAGGCACCCCCACACCCTGACCCTCCCCCGCAAGCGGGAGAGGGAACACTGCTGACGAAGTGTGTCCCTAGCCGCCCAGGCGGCGCAGGAAGCCGCGCCAGCCGCCTTGTTGCTGGCCGCCGTTGAGTTCGGCGAATTCATCGCGATACGGATCGTCGTCGTCCACCCCGGGATCGTCCGGCGCGCGGACCAGCGGAATCACGGCGGGAATTGCAGCGGTGGGTTTGGCATCCTTGCCGAT
>SDZE01000152.1 GCA_004173095.1 Bradyrhizobiaceae bacterium | reverse complement strand
GCGCTGCCGATGGACGAGGGCAATGACTTCGCGCATCGCTCGCAAAATGCAGGCCGCATGCATGCCTGCGGCCATGACGGCCACACCACCATGCTGCTGGGGGCCGCGAAATATCTCGCCGAGACGCGCAATTTCGCCGGCACCGTGCATCTGATCTTTCAGCCCGCCGAAGAAGGTCTCGCCGGCGCCAAGGCGATGCTCGATGACGGTCTGTACGAGAAATTCCCGTGCGATGCCGTCTACGCCATCCATAACAGCCCGGACATGCCGCTCGGCACCGTGAAGGCGCTCACCGGCACCACCATGGCGGCGATCGACTATTTCAGGATCGTGTTGCGCGGGCGCTCGTCGCACGGCGCGCATCCGCATCAGGGCATCGACACGGTGGCCATGGCCGCACAGGTGATCAACGCGCTGAACGCCATCCCGTCGCGGCAGATCGATGCGCTGGAGTCGGCCATCATCTCAATCGGCCAGATCAATGGCGGCACCTCGAACATCGTGCTGCCGGAGACCGTCGAATTGCGCGGCTCGGTGCGCACGCTGAAGCCAGAGGTGCGCGATCGCGTCGAAGAACTGTTCAAGCGCGCCGTGACGTTGACTGCCGAAGCGCAAGGCGGCAGCGCCGAGATCGTGTATGACCGCGCCTATCCTGCCACCATCAATACGGCCGAGGAAACAGCGCGCGCGGCGGATGCGGCCGCGGCGGTGCCGGGTGTCGATCACGTGATGCGGGAGGGCAATCCGATTCTGGCCGGCGAGGATTTCGCATTCCTGCTGGAGCGCAGCCGCGGCGCTTATCTGCTGTTCGGCCAGCGTGGTGCCGACAAGGGCGGGGTGCCCGTGCACAATCCCGGCTACGACTTCAACGATGATCTGCTGCCGATCGGGGCCAGCTATCTCGCCGGCCTGGTCGAGCGGGAGCTTGCATAAGGATCGTCACGCCGCGCCATTCTTCTGGATGGTGCGGCCGACGACACGGAGAAGGTCGCTGCGCACGGCCTCAATGTGCTGCGCCAGAAAATCGCAGGCTTGAGCGATCTGCCCGTGGCGGCACAGCGAGATCAACTCGGCGTGCTCCTTCTCCGCGATGCCCATGGCCGCGACCGTCGAGAGCTGCATGCGCGTATAGCGGTCGCTGGTCTGCAGCAGCGCCATGACGATGCTCTGCGTCCGCGGCTGCCGCGCATTCACATACATCGCCATGTGAAACTCGGCGTTGATCTGCCCCCATTCGCTGCGATTGCCAGCCGCAATCGCCGTCTCGAAGCGTTTCTGGATGCCGTCCAGAACGATAAAATCCTGTGCGGAAAATCGCGGAGCCGATTGGCGCAGCATGCGTGGCTCCAACAATACGCGCAGGTCGAAGACGTCGTTGATCTCGTCGAGCGACAGCTCCGACACGATCGCACCCTTCTGCGGCACGATCCGCACCAACCCTTCGGCTTCGAGCTGGAACAGCGCTTCGCGCACCGGGATGCGGCTGACACCGAAGGCCTCGCCGAGAGCGTCCTGGCGCAGCTGGACGCCTGCTGAATAGGTCCCGTCCAGGATCGCCTGCCGCAGCCGTTCTGTGATCATGGCCGACAACGTGCGGTGCTTTAGCGGTGCGCTCATTGATATAACTGGCCTTTTTCTGCCGCGCCGGTGCCTTTGGCGGTCGTGTTCGCTGCTGCACAAAAACGCTTCAAGCCGTGAATTTGTGCAGACAATCGTTTGACTCGCAAAATGTATAAATTATACGATCTGAAAAATCACCTCACTTTTGTGACAAGCGGGGAGCATTCATGAGTGACCAGACGATGTCGTCGGCTCAAGAGGTCGGGTTCCGCCATTTGGTGATGGCGACGTCCCGCGGCCTGCTGGCCGTCGAGCGGCTTGCGATCATGGGCTTCATGTTTCTGCTGACGGCGCTGATCCTGGTGAACGTCGTCACCCGCTATTCGCATATGCCGATCTACTGGATCGACGAATCCGCGGTTTATTCGGTGGTCTGGCTGACCTTCATCGGCGCATCTGCGATGACCCGGCTGCGCCTCGATTTCGCGGTCACCATGATGACCGAGCGCCTCTCTGCAGCGAAGCAACGCCTGTTCAAAGTGATCGCGACCAGCATGGTGGTGGTGTTCGGCGTCGGGCTGATGATTACCTGCGTGCTGTGGATGGACCCGGTCGGCATCGTCGGCGCTGGTTTCGATGCCAAAAAATTCGCCGGCCAGAGCTTCAACTTTCTCTACACCGAGCGCACCCAGACGCTGAACTGGCCGACCTGGGTAATGTATCTAACCCTGCCGATCTTTGCGGTGTCGATGACCATTCACGGCGTCGCCAATCTGCTCGAGGATCTCGATCTCGTCCCGCGCCTTGCGCAAAAGGGCTTTACGTTGTCCGAGCTGGATGGGGTCAACTGATATGATCACCTCCGTGGCTTTCATGATCATCATGCTGGTCGGTGTGCCGATCGGTCTGTGCCTCTGCCTCGCCGGCTTCGTCTACATCATGGCATCCGGCAATCCGGTGCTGTTCCAGTCCTATCCGCTACAGTTGTTCGGCGGCGTCGATAGTTACGGGCTGATCGCCATTCCGCTGTTCATCCTGATCGGCGAGATCATGAATGGCGGCGGCATCACCAAGCGCATCGTCGACATGGCGATGGCCTTCATCGGCTCGCTGAAAGGCGGCCTCGCTTACGTGAACATTCTCGCCAACATGTTCATCTCGTCGATTCTCGGCTCGGCGACTGCACAGGTCGCGATCATGGCGCAGATCATGGTCCCGGAGATGGAGAAGAAGGGTTACGACAAGACCTTTGCCGCAGGTCTCACCGCCTATGGCGGCATGCTCGGCCCGATCATTCCGCCCTCAGTGATGTTCGTCGTCTATAGCGTGCTGGCGCAGGTCTCGGTGAGCGATATGCTGATCGCCGGCATCATTCCCGGCGTCATTCTCACCGTGATGTTCTGCGTCGTCATCGCCCTCATGGGCTATGTCTACAACTATCCGCGCGCCGATTATCAGACGCCGAAGCAGCGCGTGATGACGATCCTGCGCACGTCACCGACATTGCTGATCCCCATCATCATCGTCGGCTCGATCCTGACCGGACTTGCCAACGCCACCGAGTCCGCCGCAGTCGGTGCCGTCGCTGCAGCCTTGGTTGGCCGATACTGGACCAAGGAATTCCGCTGGGCGCAGTTGCCGCAGATGATGCTGCGCTCCGGCATCTATTCCGCCATCGTGCTGTTTCTCGTCGCCGCTGCCGCGGTGTTTTCCTGGGTGCTCATTTTCGGCAAGGTGCCGCAGGAAACGGCCGCCTGGATTCAGACGGTGGCGAAGGATCCGATCAGCTTCATGCTGTTGTGCAACGTCATTCTGCTGGTGATCGGCACCGTCATCGACGGCGTGCCCGGGCTGATCATGACGGTGCCGATCCTGCTGCCGATCGCCACCGAGATCTATCACATCGATCCCCGTCACTTCGGCGTCGTCGTCGTGATCAACCTGGTGCTTGGCCTGCTGTCGCCTCCGGTCGGGCTCTGCTTCTTCGTTGCCGCGGCCGTCACCGGGGCCAAGCCCGGCAAGATGTTCATCGTGACGCTGCCGTTCTTCTTCATTTCCTGCGTCCTTCTCATTCTGCTGTCGTTGTTTCCTTCGCTGTCGCTCGCTCTCATCAATTAACGCATCACGTCAGGAGCTCTCGTCATGACCATCTCACGCCGTCGCTTCCTCGCCGCATCTGCAGCGGCTTCCGTCTTCGCGCCGTCTTTGGCTTTGTCGCAGGCTAAGGAAATGCGCCTCGGTCTCATCACGCCAACCGGGCACTCCTGGAATAAGGCCGCGCTCAAGCTCGCGGATCAGCTCAAGGAAGAAACCAAGGGCCGTCTCACCATGACGGTTTTCCACTCCGGTCAGCTCGGCAATGAAGCAGCGATGATGCAGCAGCTGCAAACCGGTGCGCTCGACATGGGCTTCATCCAGGCTGCTGAACTCGGCTCGCGCGTGCCGCATATCGCTGCGATCAATGCGCCCTATATCGTGCGCTCTACA
>SDZE01000461.1 GCA_004173095.1 Bradyrhizobiaceae bacterium | reverse complement strand
CAACATGTAGGGTGGGCAAAGCGAAGCGTGCCCACCAAACCGGCCGCGGTGGGCACGCTGCGCTTTGCCCACCCTACAGGCTGCTAGAAGTGACTGTAGGAGTGCCGCTTCAGGACGATGTCCTGTCCGGCCGCATCGAGGAAACGCGGGGGTGCATTGCCGGGGATGATCTCGCCGATGACGGTGGCGGCAACGCCCGCCTGTTTCGCCAGCGCCATGAAGGATGCCAGCCGCGCCTCGGGCATGGTGCAGAGGATTTCGTAGTCGTCGCCGCCGGCCACCAGGGTTTCGATGCCGATCATGCCGGCCTCCAGCAGCGCGCTGGCCGGCGCCGACAGCGGCAGCTTTGTCGCCTCGATCACCGCGGCGACGCCGGACACCTTGCATAATTTGGCGAGATCACCGGCCAGCCCGTCCGACACGTCCATGGATGCGCTGGCATGCTCCCGCACGGCCCGCGCCAGCGCGCAGCGTGGCTCTGGCACGCGATAACGCGCAATCAGCGGCGCCTCGTTCGAGGAGGCCAGCCGACCCTGCAGGACGGCGAGCCCCAATGCCGCATCGCCGATGGTGCCGGTGAGCACGATGCGGTCGCCCGGCTGCGCGCCGGCGCGGCGCACGATTCGCCCTTCCGGCACCCGTCCGAAGGCGGTGACCGAGATCATCAGCGGGCCCGGCGTCGACACCGTATCGCCGCCCAGCAGCGGACAGCCATAGGCCTCCGCGTCCTCGCCGAGCCCGCGCGCGAATGCGGCCAGCCACGCCTCATCCTGCGAGGCCAGCGCCAGCGTCAGCACGAAGCCGGCCGGCTCGGCGCCCTTGGCGGCCAAATCCGAGAGGTTGGTGCGCAACGCCTTGCGGGCGATGGTGTCGGGGGGATCGTCGGGCAAGAAGTGCACGCCTTCGACGATGGCGTCGGTATTGACGACGATGTCCTCGCCGGCGGCTTTCAGGACCGCCGCATCATCGCGCAGGCCGAACGCACCGGGATCGGTCGCCAGCGGCGCAAAGTAACGGGAGATGAGGGAGTCTTCGTTCGATTCCACGACAGCCCCTCTTAGGAATTCCACCACACCTCAGCGCCCCAATTTCCGCCCCTCATCCTGAGGAGCGCGCACTTGCGCGCGTCTCGAAGGATGGCCACGGACTCAGAGCCCGGCTATCTCATGGTTCGAGACGGCGCTGCGCGCCTCCTCACCATGAGGGACGGGGTTACGTCAGCGCGTAAAATCGTCCGGCCGGAACTGGCGTCCGATCTGATCCAGCACCGCATTGACCATGCCGGTTTCGTCGCGCTCGACGAAAGCGTGAGCGACATCGACATATTCCGAGATCACGACGCGGCCGGGAATGTCCTTGCGATGCTCAAGCTCATAAGTTCCCGCCCGCATCACTGCGCGCAGGATGGCCTCGACGCGCGCCAGCGGCCAGCCGCGCTGCAGCACATCGTCGATCAACGGATCGATCTTCTTCTGATCGCGCAGCACGCCCTGCACCACGTCGCGAAAGAAGGCGCCCTCGGCGGGCAGATACTGGTCGCCTTCGACCTCGTTGCCGATCCAGAAGCTCTCGAACTCGGCCAGCACTTCATTGATGCCGGTGCCGCCGACATCCATCTGATACAGCGCCTGCACCGCCGCCAGGCGTGCCGCGCCGCGCCGGTTCGCCTTGCGCTCGCCTTTTGAGTCCCCTCGCGGCTCCGGTTTCTTGAAGTCGGCCATAGTTTATGCCTTCAGTTTATGCCTTCGCCAGTCGGCGCTTGATGCGCAGCATCGCCAGCGCAGCACGCGCGGCATCACCGCCCTTGTTGAGCTCCGACGCCTTGGCGCGCGCCCAGGCCTGGTCCTCGGTATTGACGGTGATGATGCCGTTGCCGAGCGGGAACCGCTGCTTCACGGAATAATCCATCAGCGCACGCGAGGATTCCATGGAGACGATCTCGAAATGGATGGTGTCGCCGCGCACCACGCAGCCGAGCGCCACGGCACAATCGTAGGGCTTGCCGGTCTGTGCGGCCGCCTCCACCGCGATGGCGATCGCAGCCGGGATTTCCAGCGCGCCGGGCACGGTGAGAACGTCATGCGAGACACCTGCGGCCTTCAGTTCCGCAACCGCCGCCTCCAGCATGGCATCCTGGATATCGTCATAGAACCGGGCCTCGACGATCAGCGCATGCGCGCCTGAAATGTCGGTCTGGTCCTTCAAAGGGGCACGTCGCGGGTCGGCCATCGTCTTCCGTTCGATTTCAGTGGGTTGCGCAGGGTTTTAGTCGCCACAGCAGGGGATGCCAAGCGGCAATGCGGGCGCGCGTCCCTCGCGGCCGTCATTGCGAGGAGCGAAGCGACGCGGCAATCTAGAAGCGCCAGGTCAGGACTGGATTGCTTCGCTTCGCTCGCAATGACGGCCGCGAGCGTAATGCGTCACGCCATTTCCGTCAGCCGCGCTGCGTAGCGGGCCATCAGATCGACCTCGATATTCACCTCGGCGCCCACCTGCCAGCTGTCGCCCAGCGTGGTGACGCTCAGCGTGTGTGGGATGATCAGCACGGCGAAGTCGACATCCGACACCGTATTCACGGTGAGCGACACGCCATCCAGCGTGATCGATCCTTTGGTCGCAATGAACCTGGCCAGTTCGCGTGAGGTGCGGAAGGTGATCCGTGCCATGTCCGGCAAGTCGTCGCGCGAAACGATGGTCGCGATGCCGTCCACATGGCCGGCCACGATATGGCCGCCGAGCTCGTCGCCGATCTTCAGCGCGCGCTCCAGATTGAGCCTGGTGCCGACCTGCCAATGTTTGGCCGTGGTCAGCGCCAGCGTCTCCGCGGCCGCATCGACATCGAACCAGGTTTTGCCATTTGCGGTGCCCGAGGCGACCACGGTGAGACAGACGCCATTATTGGCGATCGACGCACCATCGGCGATGGTGGCCTGGTCGTAATCGCACAAGATGCGCAGCCGATGCAGCTGGCCCTGCGCCACAGGCGTCAGGCTCTCGATCTCGCCGATATCGGTGACAATGCCGGTAAACATGAAGCTCTTTCGTTCATCACCATCATGCCCCGCGCATGCCGGGTATCTACGTCTCGCCACAGCGAAGACGTGGATGGCCGGGACGAGCCCGGCCATGACGGCGCTAGTTGTTTCGCTCGTAAATCGTCAGAGTGTCGTTCTCGATCGTCTCGCTAGCACGCACGGCAAAATCCGGCGACCCGGTGATGGCCGATAGCGGCAATGCGCCCAGCGCGTCGACGCCATCGTCGCCGATTTCGTTCGGCCCGCGAAACAGCCAGATTTCATCGACGAGGCCAGCCGTCACAAAAGACGCCGCGATCTTCGCGCCGCCTTCCACCAGCAACTTCGTGATGCCCTTGTCCGACAAGCTATGCAGCACGGCCGGCAAATCCAGCCCCGGCACGGGCGATGTGACAGCCGGCACGCGCAGCACCTGCGCGCCGGCGGCACCCAGCGCCATCGCAGCGGGGGCTTCGGCGAAATCCGATGTCATCACCCAGAGCGGCGTGGTGCGCGCGGAATGCACCAGCTTGCTGTTGCCGGAGATGCGCAGCGCACGGTCAAGCACCACGCGCACCGGCGAGCGCTTGGCCATGCCCGGCAGGCGGCAGGTCAATTCGGGATCGTCGGCGATAACGGTGCCGATGCCGACCAGGATCGCATCGCTTTGTGCGCGCAGCAGATGCACGCGCGACCGCACGCGCTCGCCGGTGACGGCAACCGGCTTGCGGCCGGCTGCGGCGATCTTGCCGTCCGGCGACACCGCAAGCTTCAGCACCACATGCGGACGCTGGTCGCGCACCCGGCGAAAATGCCCGGCGTGATCGCGCGCCGCTTGATCGGCGCACAGACCGATATCGACCTGTATGCCGGCCGCGCGCAACCGCGCATGGCCTTGTCCAGCCACTTCGGGATTGGGATCTTCGATCGCCGCCACCACGCGCGCGATGCCGGCTGCAACGATCGCATCCGCACAGGGCGGCGACTTGCCGACATGCGAGCACGGCTCCAGCGTCACGTACAGCGTCGCGCCCTCTGCCGCAG
>SDZE01000569.1 GCA_004173095.1 Bradyrhizobiaceae bacterium | reverse complement strand
AGCGTGTCGTTGGGCGTGAAAGTGCCGAACAGATATTTGTAGTTCTGGTCGTAGACCTGCGACGACGAGGCCGTCGCGGCCAGCATCGGCACCTTGTATTTCTCCGCGATCGTGCTGGCAGCTTTGGCGGCGCCCGAGCCGAACGGGCCGAACATGAAGTTCACCTTGTCCTGGGTGATCATCTGCTCGGTGGTCTGCACCGACCGCGGCGTGTTCGACTGATAATCCGCGTAGACGATCTCGACCTTGTACTTCTTGCCGCCGACATTGATCCCGCCGGCCTTGTTGGCCTGCTCGGCCCACAGATCGTAACCCTGCTGCTGCTTCACCGCTTCCGGCGCCAGCGGCCCGGTGATCGGCAGCGGCGCGCCGAACCGGATCACCTCCTGGGCGGACGCCCCCGGCAAGACAGCGCCAAAGGCGACGGCCGCCAGAAACAGCGAGGCAGAGACACGCGCGGTGAAACCTGGCCGGGGATGCAACATCCGAATTCTCCATCGATGACGGGGGATCGTGACCCGGTCAAAGTCTTGCAAATTCAGATTTCGAATAAAAGCATTGAATTTCGACGCAAGCGATCTGATTATTGGAACGCTAGACAAAGCCTGCCACCGGATCGGGCACGTCACTGCATGGACCCGCCGATGATCGAATCCTCTGCCATTCGCTATTTCCGGGTGGTGACCGAATGCGGATCCATCAAGCAAGCGGCGACGGCGTTGCGGATTGCGCCCTCGGCCATCAGCCGGCAGGTGCAAAGCCTGGAGGACGAACTGGCGGTCAAGCTGTTCGAGCGCGGCGCCCGCGGCATGACGCTGACCGATGCCGGTCATGTGCTGTATCGTTATGCCATCGAGAACCGCAACCAGCTTGATGGGCTGCGCAGCCAGGTCGAGGAATTCGCCTCGCTGCGCCGGGGCCAGGTGAAGATCGCCACCGTCGAAGGCATGCTGTCGGACTTTCTGCCCGGCTTCTTCGTCAACCTCGCGCAGCAATATCCCGGCATCCGGTTATCGGTCACCGCGGTCGGCGCCCGCGACGTGGTCGAACTGGTCGGTCAGAACGAGGTCGACCTCGGCATGATCTTCGGCCGCACCACGCGGCGCGATTTGGTCGAACTCGGCCGGATGCGGCAGCCTGTCTGCCTGATCGTATCGCCGCAGCATCCGCTGGCCGGTCAGACCGCCCTGCGTATGAAGGATCTCGCCGGCCTGCGGGTGATCCTGCCGGACAGCTCGTTCGGCATTCGTCAGGAACTGGACAAGTCTTGCGCGCAGGCCGGCGTCCAACTCGATCTCTGCAGCGAAACGAACTCGCTGGCGTTCAGCCAGACGATCACCGCGCGCACCGACCTTGCGACCTTCCTGCCGATGGTATCAGCCATGGCGGCGATCAATGCCGGCACGCTGGTCGCCGTCCCGTTACGCGACAGCCGGCTCGAAGCCACCCAGGTCACGCTGGTGCAACTGGCCGCGAGGATGGCCTCACCCTCCACGCGCCTGGTGGCAGAGATGCTGGTCGCACGCATGAAGCTGAACAACGAGTAAGGCTAGCGACCGCATCGCCCATGACTGTCGATGCGTGGCGCGATGCGAAGCGGACATATCAGCTCGCAGCAGGCGCGCGACGTTCGGTCTGGATCACCTCGAAGCCTTCGAATTTCGGATGACCGAGATAGAGACTGGCACCTGGCGACTTGTTATCGGCGCGGGCGTGGGCCTTGCGAAACTGCTCGGATTTGGTCCAGTTCTCGAAATCAGCCTTGGCCGCCCACACCGTATGCGATGAATACAATGTGTGATCGTCCGCCACCGGTCCCTTCAGCAAATTAAACTCCACGAAGCCCGGCAGTTCGCTGAGATAGGATTCGCGGCTCGCCCAGATCTGTTCGAAAGCCTGTTCGGAGCCGGTTTTGACCTGGAAGCGATTCATGGCGATGAACATCGATGTCTCCTCGTTCTTGAACTTCATGCGCGGATCGACTTGCTGCGATAGGTAGGCCGGGCAGCGATCCAGATCCATTCACCGACGTGATACGCCGAACCACGATCGAAGACGAGATCCGCCGCTTTTGATCTACATCACTTCTCGAATTTGCGGAACATGCGCGCCGAAGGGCAACGGAGCGAGGTATGGTGCCGTATCTTTCGGCATCGGAACTGCCTTATTGATGAACTCTCGATGAATTCGCGCATTGGTTCTTATCCGCAACAATGATGGAGGTCCCACATGGCGCATCCGCCGCGAATGACAGCATTGGTGGTTGAAAACGACGATGCGCAACGCACGTTCGTGAGCCTGTTGCTGGAAGAGAGTGATATGGACGTCATCGAATGCGTGAGTGGCGAAGCCGCTATTCTCGTGCTGGAAGAGTCCGGCGACAATGTTTCGATGGTGTTCACCGAGGTCGAGCTGGCCGGGATGATGGACGGCATCGAACTCGCCTATCTCGCCAAGCGCCGCTATCCGGATGTGAAAGTGGTCGTGACGTCGGAAACGCCGCGCGTGCGGCGATTGCCTGACGGCACCTTGTTCATGGCCAAACCGTGGAGTCCGATCGACGTGTTGCGGGTGGCCGAGCAGTCTCTGCACTGACACGCAGCTGCAGGGGCTTGCGTGATGTCGCGCCGCCGTGGAATAAACCAATCGGTTTCACACTGACTAAGAGCCGATTATTTCCTCTCAAAAGTTCACTTCGATCGCTTCCCCTTCGTCCCGGCAATGGCGCGTGGCCGTTGTCGGCGGAGGCGTTGCGGGTTCGATCGCGGCCATCACGCTCGCCGGACTGCCGCAGGTCGAGGCGATCACCGTGTTCGATCGACATCATGCATTCGGACGCGGGCTTGCTTATTCGGCCATGTCGCCGTGGCACCGCATTAATGTCCCCGCCTATAAAATGGGCGGCATCGGTGCAGATGACACCGAGGGTTTCGCGCAGTGGCTCGCCGAGACCGGACAAGCGGACTGGCGCGAATTTTCCGACTCGTTCGTCCCGCGCAAAGCCTATGGCGACTACATCGCTGCACAACTGTCCAAGACCGTGACGAGCGGCCGTGCAATCCTGCGTGCAGAAACCGTGACGGATCTCGCGCATCGGCAACAGAGCTTCGAGCTGACGCTTGCAACGGGCGAACGGCAGACATTCGATCTTGTCCTCCTCTGTCTCGGCAATCCGTCGCCGTCACCGTTCCCCGGCATCGCAGATTCGTCGCGCGCGATCACCGACGTCTGGGCACCCGGCGCGCTCGATCCGATCGGCATGAAAGACCGCGTACTGGTGATCGGCACCGGCGCTACAGCCGTCGATGTCGTGGTTGATCTCCATCGCCGTGGCATGCAGCAGCCCATCACGATGATATCCCGCCGTGGTTTGCTGCCGCTCGTCGATGCGCCGGCGCAACCAGATCCCGCGCCGCTGACGACATGGCCCGCGCCGACCACGCGCGGCATCTTCGCGGCGTTGCTTGCGGACACCCGCAGCAAAATGGCGGCGGGTATTCCGTGGCAAACCTGTATCGACACGTTTCGTGGCCAAATCGCCCAACTCTGGACCGATGCACCGCTGGCGGAGCGCGCACGCTTCTCGCGCCATATGCGCGCGATCTGGTTGGTCCATCGCCACCGGCTTGCACCGGATGTCGCGCAAATGCTGCAGCACTTGCAAAGTGAGAAACGGCTTGAGGTGATGGCAGGCCGGCTCCTGAATGCAAAGACGACCGCGACGGGATATGACGTCGCCATTCAGCGCCGCGGCGGCGCATGCGAGCAGAAGGCAGCTGAATGGATTCTCAATTGCACCGGCCCCGAAGAGCGCTACGCGCGCATCGAGAACCCGCTAGTCAAATCGCTACTGAGTAGCGGGCTCGCGCGCGCCGGCAATAACGGGCTCGGTCTGGATGTCGACGAGACCTGCGGGATCAGGGATCGCGCCGGCGCGGTGCAGCCGGGGCTCTATGCCATCGGACACGCAACGCGCGGAGCCTTCTGGGAAGTCACGGCGGTGACCAATATCCGCCATCAGATCCTCGCCCTCGCGAGCCGCCTCCGCGCGGTTGACTAAACGGCGCGCCGCCGGTTCACGCTAATGTTCAGCGAAGGCGTCGCTGGCGACAGTGCTGGCGCGTCTCTCATCTGCATCGGCCGCATTCACGGTGATGGCGATGCCGAACAGTTCGCCGCCTGCGGAGCGGACGGCGCTGGAGGTCGCGACGGCCTGACCGATCGACGAGCGCCCCGCGCGCATGCAGAGCAAGACGCCATCGACCTGCCTGGCGAGCGGTCCGATGTCCGTGTGCAGTCCCGGCGATGGCGCGTCGATCAAAACGACATCATAGATTTTTGCCCACTGCAGCAAAGCCGTCAGAGGTTTGCGCAGCAGGTCGGCCGAGGCTGCAACCGGGCCGGCCGGAATCGCATCGAGGTTGGCGACGCCGGTGGAAACAACGCAGTCGCCGGGCATCGCTTCGCCGCGGAGAATGCCCGGCAGGCCAAGGCTGCTGCGCAGGCCCAGCGCCGTGGCAAATTTCGGCGCGCCGAGATCGCATTCGATCACCAGCACGCTGCGGCCGGCGGCCGCGAGATGCTGTGCAAGCGAGAGAGTCAAGAAGGTCTTGCCTTCGGCGGTGGACGGCGATGCCACCAGGATCGTCTTGCGCGGCTTGCCGTGGCCGGTGATCAGCAGATTGGCGGAGAGGTCGCGCAGCGCATCCTGATAGTGAAGATCGGTGCTTGCCAGCGGCAGGCTGCGCGCGAGCGCCGTGCCCGATTGTGCCGACAGGATCGCGCCGATGGTCGATTCAGACCCATCTCGCTTCACCACCGGCAGACGCGCGAGGATCGGCGCGCCGGTGACCACGGCAAGCTCCGACGACGAGCCGGCAAAAGCCGGTATGTGCTGCGTGGTCGGCGCGAACGTTGCCACGGTTGCTGCAACGGGTGTTGCGAGCTGAGGCCCAACGGGCGCGTTCGAAGCAGCGGGTGCGGCCGCGGTGGCGAACGCTGGAGCAAGATTGGCGTCGCCTTGCGGCGTGCTGTGGGCCAGCCGCTCTGGCCGCGGCAGCACCTGGCGCCTCAGCCTATCGACAACCAAGACAGCGAGGCTCGCGAGCAACAGAGCAAGCGCTGAACCTGCGGCGATGAACCGGATGTCGTTCGGAAAGGTCGGCGTGGTCGGCAATTCGGCCAGGCTGACAAGACGCGTGCTGCCGACCCAGACGCGGCGTTCGGTTTCCAGTTCGCTGGCACGGCGATACAGGTCGGCATATTGCGCGCGCTTGATCTCGGTATTGCGTGCCAGGCTCTCGATGCTCGCTTCATCCGATGGCGCGGTGCCGACTTCGACCTTGGACACCTCGGCCTTCACTGCGTCACTCTTGGCCGCGTCAATCTGCCTGGTCAGCGTCTTCACCAGCGCATCTCTGAAGTCGAAAGTTCTTTGCGCGCTCGCAATCAGGCCGGCGACTTCCACCTTGAGGCGTTCCCGGATGGATGCTTGCTCCTGCTCGAGCGCGCGGATCGACGGATGACGTGGGCCGAGCGCATTGGATTGGCTGGCGAGTTGCGCTGCGACCGCCGCCAATTGCTGCTTGAGATCGCCGATCGAGCGGTTCGATTGCGCGGCCGGCGAATCAAGCGCGCGGGCCTGGTTGCCCTTGATCTCCTGCAGGCGCGCCGCCGCGTCCGCGCGCGCGGTCTCGGCATTAGCGAGTTGCTGGCTGATGCCGGCCAGACGCTCCGACGAGATCGGCGCCTGCTGGCCGCGCGCCGTGGCCTTGTTGCGGAAGGCCTGGATCCTGGCATCGGCGTCGCGCAGTTCGGCTTCGAGCTGCCTGGCTTGCTTCCACAGATACGCTGCGGCCGCCTCCTTGCTGGTCGCGCCGGCGACGCGCTGATCGTCGAGAAAAGCGTTGGTCAACGCATTGGCCATCGTCTGCGCGATCCCAGGGATCGGCGAGGCGTAGGATATATCGATGACGCGCGAGCGCCCGGCGACGCCGACGGAATAGTGGCCCGCGATGTAATCCACCAGCAGGCCGGTATCCTGTTTCGCCGCCTCGCATCCCGACGTCGTGATGCTGCGCGCAACGCAATCCTGGATCGCCGCATCACGGACACCAGGCACATCCAGCGCCAAGCGCATCAGGCGCGGCGACTTGAGAATCAGCAGTTGGCTTTCGACATCGGCGGGATCGCCGGTCTTGACAGCCGATGCATTGGCATTGCCGGGCTCTTGTTCGACGACGATGACGGAGCCTGTCGCAGCGTAGCGCACCGGCACCGCGCGCAGAGCGATGATCGTGATGACCATGATGGCCGAGAACACGGCCACAAATAACATGCGACGGCGCCAGAGCCGATGCAGCAGGCTGTCGCCGGATGCAGCGGCCGTCGTAGGGGATAGATCTTGCAGATGGCGGTCGGACATGGTGCGTCACATCATGTTGTTCGATGCCGACATGACGCGCGGCAATGCTGCGCGTGTCTCACAAGCTTGCCCCCGAGCCAATACCACACCCATCGATTGCCCTTGCGCGGCGTCCGACATGCCACAAGGGCATTCCCGATCGTCGTACTTCATCAGGGATGTCTTGGTTACGGCCTCGTTCACAACGCGATCTCTCCACGCCAGTTCACAGAGACAGAATGCTCCTGCACGCGTTTGCGGGGTCGCCGCCGGTCGCATGTATTGCACGTCTAGCGGCTTACCATAACGCAATCGGCGCGGCATTGCCTGAGCAATACCGCGCCGAGCGCATACTAGAGCGAGACGACCAGATGGTCGGCCCTGAAATTCTTAGACCGCGTCCTTCGCGGCCTTGACCGGGCGGGCCCGCACGATCTTGCGGGCCGGCTTGGCCTTGAAGGTCATGGCTTCGCCGGTGAACGGGTTGGTACCCTTGCGCGCCTTGGTGGCCGGCTTCTTGACGACGACGAATTTGGCGAAGCCTGGGACCAGGAACACGCCGTTCTTCTTCAGCTCTTTGTAGCCGAGGGTGGCGAGGTTCTCGAGAACGCCCTTGACGTCCTTCTTGGTCAGTTCGGTGGTCTCAGCGATCTTCTCGATGAGCTGCGACTTCGTCATTTGGTCTGCCATGTTGCACCTTTGCGTTTGCAGGAGTGATTCGGTGAAACTGACACTAGCGGAATCGCCGGAAAAAACAGGCCTGCAATAGGCCAGCGCGCCGTTTATCCCATAAAAAACGGTGTTTTTGGATGTCCGCGGCCCGATTCGCCTTTATCGGCAGGGATTCGGGGACGGGACAAGCCCATGTCCTATGATTAAAGGGGCGTCAGGGCTCGTCAAAGGACTTGCTGCCAGCGGTTACCGCGTATGCCACGGCAGCGCCCGTCACCACATGGTCTGCCGCGCCCGTTCCGGCCATGCGCGGTCATACTCCGCTCCGCCGACCCGCTGCGCGCTCATCGCGGCCAGGATCTCGCCAGGCGTCGGCAGCGTCGCGGGGTCGATCCGGTTGTCGGGATTCCACAGGTCCGACCGGACGATGGCGCGCGCGCACTGGAAGTAGATCTCGCCGATCTCCATCACGATCACCGTGCGGGGCGCCTTCTCGGTCACGGCGAAAGACGCCAGCAGATTGGGATCGTCGACCAGATGCGCCCTGCCGTTGATGCGGAGCGTCGTGCCGGCGCCGGGAATCAGAAACAGCAGCGCCACGCGCGGATCGCGCACGATGTTGCGCAGGCTATCGACCCGGTTATTGCCGCGGCGATCCGGCATCATGAGGGTTTTGTCGTCGTGAATGCGGACGAAGCCGGCAGGTCGCCGCGCGGTGAGCAATCGAGGCCTTCCGGCCCCGATGTCGCCAGTGCCGCGAAGGGCGACACCTCGATCAGGCGGCGATACTGCGCCGTGATACGATCGGCGACCTTGGCCGTGGACGCCTCGCCGATCGCATCGAAACCGCCATAGATGGCTTCCAGTTGCGCGATGCTGTCGATGACTGCCACAGCCGTTCTCCTGCCTTATGATCCCTTGATGGCTGCGATCAACTCAGCCGCATGTGCATCCGCCGCGCCGACATTGCTGATCGTGATATCGGCGCCGGATGTGTCCACGCTGCGCTTCAGCCGTTCACCGAGCGGCCCATCGCTGGCGCGGCCGCGGGCCGCCAGCCGCGCGGCCAGCACCTTAGGCGGCGCCGTGACCGAGACCACGACGACATCGGCATAGGCCGCCCGCAAGGCCGAAATCACTGTCCGCGAGATATTAGCGACCACGATACGGCCGGCGCGAATGTCCGCGTCGATCGTCCGTGGCAGCGCATAGCAGAGCCCATGCGCCTCCCAGTCGATGGCGAACGCGCCAGCCGCCTTGGCAGCGCAAAAGGCCTCCGGCGTCACCTGCTCGTTGTTCTCGTGGGCCGAGGCTTCGCGCGTCACGATACGACGGACGAAGACGACAGCGTCATCGGCAGCCAGCGCCTGCCGCGCACGACCGAGCAGCGTATCCTTGCCCGCGCCGGACGGGCCGACCACCAGCACCAGCCGACCGGGACCGATCTTCGCGCCAGCGTCGGGGATCGCAGCGTGATCGGTCATGCCACCCGCTGCCCTTGCCGCCAGACGCTGCGCACCACCGGCACCTCGTGGGCGACATGCACGCGGATCACGTCCGCACGCTTGCCGATGGCGATCTCGCCGCGATCCATCAGGCCGACCGCTTCGGCCGGCCGCTTGGTGACGGTGCGAATGGCGCTGGCCAGGTCGAAGGCCGGCACCTTGGTTGCCAGTTGCAGCGCCCCCATCAACAGACTCGATGGCACATAATCCGACGACAGGATGTCGAGCATGCCTTCGCGGGCGAGATCGATGGCGGCGATATTGCCGGAATGCGAGCCGTTGCGGACCACGTTCGGCGCGCCCATCAGAATGCCGATGCCCGCTTTGTGCAGCCCGTGTGCCGCTTCCAGCGTGGTCGGAAACTCGGCAACCGAGACCTTGTCGGTGACGGCTTCGGTGACATTGTCGATCGTGGTGTCGTCATGGCTCGCCAGCGGGATGTTGTTGGCATGCGCAAGGGCGACGATCGCCCGCATATTGCCGGTCGCATATTGCTGCTGCGAGGCGAGGCGCTGCGCAAACAGCACGTCGAGCTCGGCGTCGCTCTTGCCGCCCTTGCCGCGGTAATAGGTCCGCAGCTTCTCCTCATCGCGAAACTGACGCTGCCCCGGCGTGTGATCCATCAGCGACATCAGCCGCACCTCCGACCTGCCGAGCAGCGCCTTGGCCTCCTCGACCACCGACGGCATCGGAATTTCACAGCGCAGATGCAGGAAGTGTTCGACCCGGAGCAAATCGGCCTTGCCGGCCTCGGCGATGGAATCCACCAGCAGCTCGGCGTAGCTGTCGATGCCCTGGCTGGCGTCCTCGCAGCCGACCCGCACGGAATCGAGCACGGTGGTGATGCCCGACGTGGCGAGCTGGCCATCATAGGACACCACGGCGGACACCGGATCCCAGAACACTTTCGGCCGCGGCATGAAATGGGCTTCGAGATGATCGGTGTGCAATTCGATCAGCCCCGGCATCACCAGATCGCCGCGCGCGTCCTCGGCACCAGCAGGCGCATCGCCTTCGCCGAAATCGGCCACACGACCATGCGCAAAAGCCACCCAGCCTTTATCGATCACGCGGTCTGCCAGAACCAGCTTCGCGTTCCCGATGATGAATTCGTTCGATGAAGCGCTCATAATCCCTCTTAGGCGGCGGTAGCGAACGACGTGACATCGATCAGCCGGTCGGCGATCAGATGCCGCACTTCGTCGTCATGAACAATGGCCACCATGGCCACACCGGCTCGTTTTTTCTCGGCGACAAGATCGACGACCACGGCCCGGTTGGCTGCGTCCAGCGAGGCCGTTGGTTCGTCCAGCAGCAATATCGGCAGATCGGAGATGAAGCCACGCGCGATGTTGACGCGCTGCTGTTCGCCGCCGGAGAAGGTCGATGGCGGCAACTGCCACAGCCGCTCGCCGATATTGAGCCGCTTCAGCAGGTTGCCGGCCCGCGCTTGCGCGTCCTCGCGGCTGACGCCGGCACCGAGCAGAGGCTCGGCAACCACATCGATCGCCGCCACCCGCGGCACCGCGCGCAGGAACTGGCTGACATAACCGATGGTGTCGCGGCGGACGCTGAGGATCTGGCGCGGCTCGGCGCTGGCGATATCCACCGTGGTGCCGCAATGGCGCACAATGATGGTGCCGCCGTCGCAGCGATAATTGCCGAAGATCATTTTCAGGATCGACGACTTGCCGGCGCCTGACGGACCGGACAGCACGACGCACTCGCCGGCATTGACGTCGAAACTCACGCCATTCATGACGGGCAGCCGAATGCCGCCCTGCAGATGCATCACAAAGGTCTTCTCGGCCTGTCGCAGTTCGATCATTGCAGTCATGGTGCCCTCACGCCGGCAAAATCGAAGAAACGAGCAATTGCGTATAGGGCTCGCGGGGATCGTCGAGCACCTGATCGGTCAGGCCGGTCTCGATCACCCGGCCGCCCTGCATGACCATCACGCGATGCGACAACAGCCGCGCCACCGCGAGATCATGCGTCACGACGATCGCCGAGAGGCCGAGCTCGCCCACCAGCGAGCGCATCATGTCGAGCAAGCGCGCCTGCACGGAGACATCGAGGCCGCCGGTCGGCTCGTCCATGAAGATAAGGCGCGGCTCGGTGACGAGATTGCGCGCAATCTGCAGCCGCTGACGCATGCCGCCGGAATAGGTGCGCGGCGCGTCGTCGATCCGGTCGGCGGAGATTTCGACGCGCTCCAGCCAGGTCGTCGCGGTCGCGCGGATCTTGCCGTAATGATTGTGGCCGACGGCCATCAGACGCTCGCCGACATTGGCACCGGCGGAAACCGCCATGCGCAGACCCATGGCGGGATCCTGATGCACGAAACCCCAATCGGTGCGGAACAGCAGACGTCGTTCGGCTTCGCCCATGGTGGCGAGATCGCGTGTGATGCCATCGCGCATCCGATACGAGACGCTGCCGGTATTCGGCGCGAGCTGCGCCGAGAGAAGCTGCAGCAGCGTCGATTTACCCGAGCCGCTCTCGCCGACAATGGCGAGCACTTCGCCGGGATAGAGCTTGAAGGAAATATCGCGACAGGCTTGCAGCCGGCCGTAGCTCTTGCCGAGCCCGTCGGCGATCAGGATCGGCGCGTCGTCCTGAAGCGTCGTGGTGCGATCAAGCATGACTTCTCTCCGCGAAAGGCGAGGCGTTCTCGCTGCCTCGGTGTCCCTGCGCCTGCCGCGTCTCGCAATAATCGGTGTCGGAGCAGACAAACATGCGACTGCCTTTATCGTCGGTGACGACCTCGTCGAGATACGAGTCTTCGGCGTTGCAGAGCGCGCAGCAGGCCTGATGCTTGTAGGGCTCGAACGGATGATCCTCGAAATCCAGCGACTGCACCGTCGTGTAGGGCGGGATCGCATAAATGCGCTTTTCGCGGCCGGCGCCGAACAGTTGCAGCGCGTCGCAATTGTCCATCTTTGGATTGTCGAATTTCGGCGTCGGCGATGGGTCCATCACATAACGCGCATTGACCTTCACCGGATAGGCATAGGCCGTCGCGATATGGCCGAAGCGCGCGATGTCTTCGTACAGCTTCACATGGATCAGACCATATTCCGCGAGCGCATGCATGCGGCGCGTTTCCGTCTCGCGTGGTTCGAGGAAACGCAGCGGCTCCGGAATCGGCACCTGATAGACCAGCACCTGATGTTTGCCGAGCTTCGCCTCGGGGATCCGATGCCGCGTCTGGATCACGGTTGCATCGACAGTGCTCGTCGTCACCGCAACGCCGGCGGTCTTCTGGAAAAACTTGCGGATCGAGATGGCGTTGGTTGTGTCGTCGGAGCCCTGATCGATGACCTTGAGCCGGTCGTCGGGTCCGAGAATCGCCGCCGTCACCTGCACGCCGCCGGTGCCCCAGCCATACGGCATCGGCATCTCGCGACTGGCGAACGGCACCTGATAGCCAGGAATGGCGATCGCCTTGAGAATGGCGCGACGGATCATCCGCTTGGTCTGCTCGTCGAGATAGGCAAAATTATAAGTCGGCGCGTTCATTCCGCGGCCTCCTGCATCGGCGTCGGCGCTTCATTGGCCTCGGCGAATTCCTTGCGCAGTTTCCGCAACAGGCCGAGTTCGGACTGGAAATCGACGTAGTGCGGCAACTTGAGATGCTCGACGAAGCCTGTCGATTGCACGTTGTCGGAGTGCGACAGGACGAATTCCTCGTCCTGCGCCGGCGCCTTGACGTCTTCGCCGAGCTCACGCGCGCGGAGCGCCCGATCCACCAGCGCCATCGACATCACCTTTCGCTCGGACTGCCCGAACGCAAGTCCATAGCCGCGCGTGAAGCATGGGGCTTCGGTATCCGAGCCCTTGAATTGGTTGACCATCTGACATTCGGTCAGCGTGATCGAACCGAGCGGTACGGCGAAGCCTATATCCTCAGCGACAAATTCAACCTCGACTTCACCGAGGCGGATCTCACCGGCGAATGGATGGTTGCGGCCATAGCCGCGCTGCGTCGAATAGCCGAGCGCGAGCAGATAGCCTTCGTCGCCGCGCGCGAGATTCTGCAGCCGTAGATCGCGATCGGCGGGGAAGCTGAGCGAATCGCGCGTGATGTCACCGACCTGATGCTCTGGATCTCCCATGGGCGATGGTTCGATCAGGCCGTCGCGACCGAGAATATCGGTGACGCGCGGCATGATGCCTGGTTCGGCTTCCGTAACGACACTCGGCTGTTCCGGCGAAGCTTCGCCCATCAGCGCGGGATCGAGCAGCCGATGCGTGTAATCGAACGTTGCGCCGAGCACCTGACCACCCGGCATGTCCTTGAAGGTCGAGGAGACGCGGCGACGCACCTGCATCTGCGCGGTGTCGATGGGCTCGCTCGCGCCGAAGCGCGGCAGCGTGGCGCGGAACGCGCGCAACAGGAAGATCGCCTCGATCATGTCGCCGCGCGCCTGCTTGATGGCGAGCGAAGCGAGTTCGCGGTCATAGAGCGACCCTTCGGTCATCACCCGATCGACAGCAAGGCTGAGCTGGTTCGAGATCTGGTCCAATGATACTTCCGGCACACTGCGATCACCACGCCGCTCGTGCGCCAGGAGCCGGTGGGCATTCTCGATGGCACGTTCGCCACCCTTGACGGCAACATACATGCTCAGCCCTCTTGCGCGACGAGACGTGTCGTGCGCGGCAGCGCCACGATCGATTCACCCGACACCAGCAACAGATCGATTCCGCGCGGAAACTGGCGCGCATTCTCTGCCAGTCGATCGATGAGATCAGGCACGCCGATGGCAGCCCGCAGAACCATGACGCCATCGATGCCCGGCCCGCTCAATCGATAGGCCGGACCTTCACTGAGGCTCGCCACTTGAATGACGATGGTGGTCGAGCGATCCGGATATTCCGGAGTACCGAGCGCAAAGCGAGAGAATTCCGGCAACTGAGTGGGATCAGCGATGACAGCGAAGCTGGACCCGGCCGCATCGGCGATCACAGGCGCGCTGGTGTGAAACTTGATCCACTTGATCACGTCGCCCGATGTCGCAAGCTTCTCATCGAGCCAGACGGGCGTATCCTGATCGAACAGCGTCAGCGCGATCGCGGCAGCGCCGCGCATCATCGGCGCCGGCACACCGGACACGGCACGAATGAGCTGAACGCTGCCGGGACGCGCCATCGCATCCATCACAGTGCGGAAGGTGGATTGCGCGGCGATCACCTTGTCCGCAAAGCCGGCCGGCATTTCTGCAATCGTCGTCATCATCATCCCTCCCCACGAACGAGCGTGTAGAAATCGACCTTCGTGGCCGCAGTTTCCTCGGCTTTACGCTGCCGTTCTGCCGCCACGCGCGCACGCAGCGGCGTCAAGACATTGGCATCGATGGTTGCTGCGTAGGACGGCGATTGGATCAGCGCATCACACAGCGCGATCAGCTGTGCCTTGGCGCCATCGCGGCCCAGCGTGTAACCGAAGCCGACCTCGCCCGAGTTCAAGCGCACCGCGGCGCGCGAGACCGTCGCCTCACCAAGATTGAACGGAGCACCATCGCCGCCGATCCGGCCACGCAGCATCACCAGACCGCTCTCTGGCGTCCGCAACGGTTCATGGTCGGGAACTGCGATCTCGTCGAGACGGCTGGCAATCTCCGCCGTCGGGCAATGGCTGAGCACGCCCATCGCTTCCTGGCGTCTCGACTGCAGATCAAGAGGTTGAGTTTGCGTCATGTCATCGCCGCTCGGGAAGTTGTATGTTTTTCTAGACAACTTTGTAGTGGCCGGCAATGACCGTTTCGTGACAGCGACATGTTTTTTCGCTATCGCTGATGTGACGCGTAAGCAGGGACTGATTTGTGACCATCCAGGACAAGCCAACCGGCGTGGCATTGTGGCGGCATGTTGCCGACGGCATCGAGCGCGGCATCGCCGACGGCCGCCATGCGGCTGGTGAAAAATTGCCCAGCGAAACGGAGTTGGCCGATACTTACGGAGTCAATCGCCATACCGTGCGTCGTGCATTGGCGACATTGGCCGAGCGCGGTCTGGTTCGCGCCGAACGCGGCAGCGGAACATATGTGGAAGCGCCGAAGCTCGCTTATCCGCTGCGCTCGCGCACACGTTTTTCGGAGATCGCCGGGGCCGGTGGTCGCGAACCGCAGGCGCAGCTGATCGGCGCATGGGACGACGTGGCGACCCGCGAACTGGCCAGGCAACTCGGCGTCAAGACCGGTGCGCCGCTGATCCGCATCGAAGCGCTACGTCTCGCTGACAAAACGCCGATTTGCGTCGGCACCACGTGGCGTCCGGCGGAGCGGTTTCCGGATTTCGGCAAGGTCTATGAACGCGTCCGCTCGATGACCAAGGCTCTGGCTCATTACGGCATCAAGGATTATCGGCGCGCGTCGACCCGGGTGACCGCGGGGATCATCGATGCCACCGATGCGACGCGTCTCGGCGTCGCGCTGGGGCGGCCGATCCTGATCGTCGATTCCATCGACGTCGATGCCGACGGCACGCCGCTGCATGTCACGCATTCGCGATTTGCTGCCGAACGCGTCGAGTTCGTGATCGACAACAGCAGCATCTGATCAGGGCACGATCCGATCAGAACGGATCGGTGCCAAGACCGGGGACATCCGCGGGACGCGGACCCGGCGCCGGCCACAGGAAGCGGCGATCCTTCTCGCCGATGGCCACGTCATTGATGCTGGCCTCGCGACGACGCATCAGGCCGGCTTCGTCGAATTCCCATTGCTCGTTGCCATAGGAGCGATGCCAGTTGCCGGCAGCGTCGTGCCATTCGTACTGGAAGCGGACGGCGATACGGTTATCGGAAAACGCCCAGAGATCCTTGATCAGGCGATACTCGCGCTCCCTCTCCCATTTGCGGGTGAGGAATGCGACGATCGCAGGACGGCCCTGAAAGAATTCGCCGCGATTACGCCATGTCGAGTCTTCGGTATAGGCCAGCGAGACCTTGACCGGATCGCGCGAATTCCAGGCATCCTCGGCCATGCGGGCCTTCTGGGCGGCGGTCTCGCGGGTGAAGGGCGGCAATGGCGGACGGGACATCATGCACCTCGGTGATCGATCGGTTCCTGAAGTGTAGTCCCGAATTGCGAAGAGTCGATGGCGTTTCGCCTATCGCTTGATCGTCAAACCTGATCGGCCTGCATGGCGATCCGCAGCGCTTTCGGAATCGGCCGCGCACGACCGCCGGAGACGAAAGCCACCTTCACCTTGGCTTCGAGCAGCAATTCGTCGCCGCGTCGCACTTCCTGATGCAGCGTGATCGAGGCGCCCTTGACGTCGAGCGGCCGGGTCAGCACGTCGAGCAAATCGTCCATCTTCGACGGCTTGAGGAAATCGAGCTGCATCGCGCGCACCACGAAGGCGAAGCCCGGTGCCTCGCTCTCGGCCTCGGCAAACAGCGCATGCTGATCGGCGCCGAGCAGCCGCAGATAATTGGTCCGTCCGCGCTCCATGAAGCGCAGGTAATTGGCGTGATAGACGATGCCGGAAAAATCGGTGTCCTCGTAATAGACCCGCACCTGCATGCGGTGAATGCCATCGGCGATGACGCCGTCGAGTGGATTGGACACGACGTTCATCCTCAATCCTCCTCAGCACCGAACAGCCCCGCCTGCCCGACGTCGCGCCGCGGCTCCGCCAGGCCGAGATGCGTGAAGGCGTGCGAGGTCAGCAGCCGGCCGCGCGGCGTGCGCTGCAGATAGCCACACTGGATCAGATAGGGCTCGATGATGTCCTCGATGGCATCGCGCGGTTCGGACAAAGCGGCCGCCATGGTTTCGACGCCGACCGGGCCGCCGCCGTAGTTCATGGCGATGGTGGTGAGATAACGGCGGTCCATCGCGTCGAGCCCGGCACTATCGACTTCGAGCGCACTCAGCGCATGGTCGGCGATCTTGCGATCGATCGCGGCCGCATCGGCCGCGGAGGCAAAGTCGCGCACGCGGCGCAGCAGGCGGCCGGCGATGCGCGGCGTGCCGCGGGCGCGGCGCGCGATCTCGTTGGCGCCTTCGGGGGTCATGCCGATCTGCAAGACGCGGGCGCCGCGGGTGACGATCTTTTCGAGTTCGTCGATGGTGTAGAAATTCAGCCGCAGCGGAATCCCGAAGCGGTCACGCAGCGGATTGGTAAGCAGGCCCGCGCGCGTGGTGGCGCCGACCAGCGTGAATTTCGCCAGTTCGATTTTCACCGAACGCGCCGCCGGGCCTTCGCCGATGATGAGGTCGAGCTGGAAATCCTCCATCGCCGGATACAGCACCTCCTCGACATTCGGCGAGAGGCGATGGATCTCGTCGATGAACAGCACGTCGCGCTCTTCGAGATTGGTGAGCAACGCGGCGAGATCGCCGGCTTTTGCAATCACCGGCCCCGAGGTGGCGCGAAAGCCGACGCCGAGTTCACGGGCGACGATCTGCGCCAGCGTGGTCTTGCCGAGACCGGGCGGGCCGACGAACAGCGTGTGATCCAGCGCCTCGCCGCGCTTGCGGGCGGCGTCGATGAAGATCTGCAAGTTCGCGCGCGCCTGCGCCTGGCCGACGAAGTCCGCCAGCGCCTGCGGACGCAGCGCGGTGTCGCCGACATCGTCGGAACGACGTTCAGACGTGATGATGCGATCGGGTGGCGTGGTCATGCGCGCAACCTATCACACACGCTGTCGGTCCCCTCTCCCGCGTGCGGGGGAGGGTTAGGGTG
>SDZE01000521.1 GCA_004173095.1 Bradyrhizobiaceae bacterium | reverse complement strand
AGGATCATGATCGATGCGATCAATGCCTCCGGCGTGCCGGTGCTGGCGGTCGATCTGCCGAGCGGGATCAACGGCAATTCCGGCCACGCCATGGGTGCGGCGATCCATGCGACCGAGACCGTGACCTTCTTCCGGCCGAAGCCCGGTCATCTGCTGCTGCCCGGCCGAGGCCATTGCGGCAAGTTGCGGGTGGTCGATATCGGCATCGATGACGCGGTGCTGGCGCGGATCGGGCCGAAGGCCGCCGAGAATAATCCCGACCTGTGGGAGCGCGCGTTCCCCGTGCCGCGCGTCGATGGGCACAAATTTACCAAGGGCCATGCGGTCGTCGTCTCCGGCGATATCGCGGCGACCGGGGCCGCGCGGCTGTCGGCCCGTGCGGCGCTGCGCGGCGGGGCGGGGCTGGTGACGGTGGCGTCGCCCCGTGACGCGCTGGCGGTGAATGCGTCGGCACTGACGGTGGTGATGGTGCGGCCGATCGATACGGCCGCCGAGTTCGCCCACCTGATCGACGGCAAAGTGAATGTCTGTGTGATCGGCCCGGGTGCGGGGATCGGGGCCAAAACCTGCGGGTTCGTTGAGGCAGGTCTGGCCGCACGCCGGCCGCTGGTGCTCGACGCCGATGCCTTGACCAGCTTCGCCGACGCTCCCGACCGGCTGTTCGATCTGATCAAGGCGGATCCAAACTCTCAGGTCGTTCTGACGCCGCATCAAGGTGAGTTTACGCGTATCTTCAATACTTTGGATAACGAAGCTGAGGTTATCTCGAAGCTCGATCGCGTGGTCGCTGCGGCGGTGCGATCGGGCGCCGTCGTTCTCCTGAAGGGTCCTGACACCGTAGTCGCCTCGCCAGATGGCCGCGCTGCCATCGCGGCCAACGCGCCGCCTTGGCTGGCGACGGCTGGCTCTGGCGATGTCCTGGCGGGGCTGATCGGGGCGTTTCTGGCGCAGGGCGTCCCCGCCTATGAGGCCGCCTGCATCGGGGTGTGGATGCATGGTGAAGCCGGCAGCGAGGCGGGGCCGGGGCTGATCGCGGAGGACCTGACCGAAGTGATGCCGGCGGTGTTCCGCAGGCTCTATGACCGGCTCGGGATTCCCTACTAGCCGACCTCGTACCAGCGCACGAGGCGCGGAGCGGACCAGTCGGTGAGGAAGGACTCGAGCAGCCAGCGGCCGGTATTGTGCGCCAGGAAGGCGATGCGCTGGGTCTGGCCGGGGTCGAGCGCCAGCGTGTCGAGCCAGAACGGCTTCCAGCCATCGTCGAGTTTGTCGAGCAGGCGGAAGTGATGGCCGTGCATCTGCAGGACAGCAGGCGTGGCGGCCTTGTTGGTCAGGGTCAGGACCACGGGTTTGCCGGGCTTGGCCTTGAAGGCCGGCGCCGTCGCGGGGCCGACGTCCTGCGGCCTGATCCACCCGGCGTCGGGCGCGCCCAGATTGAGCTCCATGCGCATCGCGTTCTTGAGGTCGATCTGGATCGGCAGGCCGTTGGACGGCAACGACGTCGGCGGCGGCAGCGGCATGGCGCGGATCGGCGGGTCTTTCAGCGTCACCAACTGACCGATACGGCGGATCTCCTTGCCGTCGTGAAGCAGGATCGCAGTGACCGTTCCGGCCGGCTTGACGGTGTCAAGGAACACATCGATGCGGGTGCCGGGCGCCAGCACGACCTGATTGTTGCGGGCCGGAAACGGCTCGGCGGGCTGGCCGTCGATAGCCATCACCCGGACATCTTGATCCTCAAACTTCACAGCAACAACAGTGCGTTGCGAGCCATTGATGAGACGGAGCCTGAGCCGCTCATTGGTCTTGACCGGGATGTCGTGGACGGCCGTGCGGTTGGCCAGAAACATCGCCGAGGCGTCTTTCGGATCATCGCCGGGTGCCAGCAGTTTGCCGGCCGGCGTGACGCGGAAATCCTCGATCAGCAGCACCTCGTCGCGATCGATCTCGAGCGGATCGGCCTCCTGCACCACCAGGCTGCGGACCTGGGACGGCAAGCTCTGGCCATCGCCGAGCAGGCGCATGTCGAGATAGGACGTGCCGGCGCTGCGCATGTTCAACTTGAACGAATCTCTGGCGCCGGTGCCGATCGGCTTGCGATCGAGTAGCGGCGCGATGCCCGAGACGGCATTGATGCCACGGCAATTCAGCACGATGGGTCCGGGCAGCTGATTGACGATCTGCACGTCGATCTCGTCACCGCGGTTGAAGCGGAGCGGGCCCCTCTGGGCACTCTGCAGGGTTCCGGCTTCGGAGCTGGTTCCCGGGCGGACGATCAATGGCCCCGATTTGGCCTGCAATTCCAACGTCGTGACGGCCTGGGCGAACCCCGTTTGGGGCAGCCACGGGGCGATCAGGGCGCCGCCTGCGCCTGCGAGAATGGACCGACGGGTGAGGGCAAAAGAGCGGTTCGTCATGCGGAAATTCCGACCACGCGCGCACGCAAAAGTCCAGTTGGGACAGCTGCGGCAAGAGGCCTCTCGTCAGCCCATTTTTTTGCTGCGAAGTGTCGTCTGCATGTTATAAGCCCGCCGCTCGCGACATCGCGGCCGGACATGATGTTTTCTGCGGGCATGGCGGAATTGGTAGACGCGCTGGATTTAGGTTCCAGTGACGAAAGTTGTGGGGGTTCGAGTCCCTCTGCCCGCACCAACAAGCGCATACGGCGTTTGACCATGATGATTTCCGGATTCGTGTCCGCGAGGGTTTTGCCTCCGCGAATGTGGATCGGCCTAACACTGGCGCAGGCCTTACGGCCCGGCGTCAGACCAATTTGACACTGTGCGGCCGATGGCCGGACGAAGCGGGAAGAAGATTGACGCCATGCAGGTGAATGAAACCGTCTCCGACGGATTGAAGCGCGAATTCCAGATCAGCGTTCCGGCTGCTGACATCGAAGCCAAGGTCGATGCGCGCCTGGAAGACCTGAAGGGCAAAGTGAAGCTGAATGGCTTCCGTCCGGGCAAGGTTCCGATGGGCCATCTGAAGCGCCTGTATGGCCGCTCGGTCGCCGCCGAGACCGTCGACGAGCTGATCCGCTCCACCAATACCGAGATCTTCACCGAGCGTAGCCTGAAGCTCGCCACCGAGCCGAAGATCACGATGCCGACCGAGGAGAAGGAAGTCGAAGACATCCTCGCCGGCAAGGCTGACCTCAAATATACCGTCGCCGTCGAAGTGGTGCCGCCGATCGAACTGGCCGACTTCAAGAGCTTCGAAGTCGAGAAGCCGGTTGCCGACGTCAGCGACGCCGACGTCGATGAATCGCTCAAGCGCGTGGCCGACGCCAATCGTGCATTCAACGACAAGGCTGAAGGGTCGAAGGCCGAGCAGGGCGACCGGGTGGTCGTCAGCTTCAAGGGCACCATCGACGGCGTCGCGTTCGAAGGCGGCACCGGCGAGGATATTCCGGTCCAGATCGGTTCCAACACCTTCATCCCCGGCTTCGAGGATCAGCTGGTCGGCATCGCCGCTGGCGAGACTCGCACGCTGAAGGTGTCGTTCCCGACCAACTATGCCAGCGAAACCCTGGCCGGTAAGGCCGCGGAATTCGAGACCACGGCCACCAAGATCGAATCGCCGGTGGATACCGCCATCGACGACGAATTCGCCAAGTCGCTCGGACTCGAGTCGCTCGATAAGCTGAAGGAAGCCGCGCGCGAGCGTCTGGTTGCCGAATTCGCCGGCGCGACCCGCCAGCGCGTCAAGCGCCATCTGCTCGACCGTCTCGACGAGACCCACAAGTTCGATGCGCCGCCGTCGCTGGTGGACGAAGAGTTCAAGCTAATGTGGAACTCGATCCAGCAGGAAATGGCGTCCTCGGGCAAGACGTTTGCCGACGAGAACACCACTGAGGAAGCCGCGCAGGAAGAGTATCGCAAGATCGCCGACCGCCGCGTCCGTCTCGGCCTCGTGCTCTCGGAGATCGGCGAGAAGAACAAGATCAGCGTCACCGACGACGAGATCAGCCGCGCCGTGATCGAGCGAGCCCGCTCGATGCCGGGCCGCGAAAAGGAAGTCTGGGACTTCTATCGCAACAACCCGCAGGCGCTCGCCCAGCTGCGCGCGCCGATCTACGAAG
>SDZE01000608.1 GCA_004173095.1 Bradyrhizobiaceae bacterium | reverse complement strand
CCAGGCAGCCCGTATCGTTCCTGCAGACGCCGACGAGAGCACTGCCTCGCCGCGGGTAGTGCCGCTGTCGGACGAGACTGTAGCGCGTGGGCCTGCCACTGCGCCGGCACCTTTGCAGGCTCCGGCGGCGGCCTCTGCCGCCGCCAAACCGGCGGCACCCAAGTCACCGCGCAAAAAGCGGATTTTGCTGGGCATAGGCGCGCTCGCCGCCGTTGCCGCCGTCTATTACGGCGTGAATTACTATCTGGTCGGCCGATTCATCGTCTCGACCGACGATGCCTATGTGCGTGCCAACAATTCGACGCTCGGCGCGCGCGTTGCCGGCCATATCGCGGAGATCGTCCCCGGCGACAACACGTTGGTGAAGGCGGGGCAGATCCTGTTCAAAATCGACGATGGCGATTACAAAATTGCGGTCGATGCCGCGCGTCGCAAGATCGATACGCAGAACGCCACGATCGAGCGCATCGGTCGCCAGATCGGTGCGCAAGCGAGTGCGGTGGAGCAGGCGCAGGCGCAACTCGCTTCGGCGGATGCAGCCGCCAACCGGGCGCAACTCGAATTCGATCGCCAGCAGACATTGAGCAAGCAGGGATTTGCTTCGCGTTCGGTTTATGAGACGTCGCAGTCGAACCGCGACCAGACCGATGCTTCGGTCAAGGCAGCGAAGGCCGCGATCGATTCTGCCAAAAGCGCCGTCGATGTCACCAAGGCGCAGCAGCAGGAAGCCCGTGCGCAATTGCAGGAGTTGCGGAGTTCCCTCGACAAGGCGGAGCGCGACCTTGCTTTCACCGAGGTCAAGGCGCCGGTCGACGGGATCTTTTCCAACCGTCTGGTCAATCTCGGTGACTTCATCACCACCGGTCAACGCCTGGCCAATATCGTGCCGCTCAACGATGTCTATATCGACGCCAATTTCAAGGAGACGCAACTGCGTCGTCTGAAGCCGGGCCAGCCGGTCTCGATCGAGCTCGATGCCGATAGCAGCCGCAAGATCGAAGGCACGGTGGACAGCCTGTCGCCTGCAGCCGGCGCCGTGTTTACGCTACTGCCGCCGGATAACGCCACTGGCAATTTCACCAAGATCGTGCAGCGCGTCCCGGTGCGCATCCGCGTGCCGGCCGATGTCGCCAAGCAGAATGTGCTGCGCGCGGGCATGTCGGTCTATGTCCGCGTCAACACCAAGGCGGACGCGGCGCCCGCGCAGTAACGGCGCTCTTCGCCGTGGCGGCATAACGCGATCGGTAGAACAGGACGACCACTGATGTCCTCGGCAACGACCACCATGTCAGGCGCACCACCGGCAACACCGGCCGATGACCGGATCGCGCCGCGGCGGCTGATCGCGTTTCTGATCATGGTGTTCGGCATGTTCATGTCGATCCTCGACATCCAGATCGTGTCGGCATCGCTGGCCGAGATCCAGGCCGGGCTGTCGGCATCGTCGAACGAAGTGTCGTGGGTTCAAACCGCCTATCTGATCGCCGAAGTGATTGCGATTCCCCTGTCCGGATTCCTGTCACGGGCACTCGGGACGCGTTTGTTGTTTGCGATCTCGGCGGCAGGTTTCACCTTTGCCAGCCTGATGTGCGGCTTCACGTCATCGATCGAGCAGATGATCTTGTGGCGCGCGGTGCAGGGTTTTCTCGGTGCCGGCATGATCCCGACCGTGTTCGCGTCCGCCTATACGATCTTCCCGCGCACCAAACTTCACATCGTTGCGCCGATCATCGGCCTTGTCGCCACACTGGCGCCGACCATCGGGCCGACGGTGGGCGGCTACATCACCGACGCGCTGTCGTGGCACTGGCTGTTTTTCATCAATGTCGTGCCCGGCATCGGCATCACGATCGGCGTGCTCGCGCTGGTGGACTTCGACCAACCGAACCTCGCACTGCTCGATCGGTTCGACTGGTGGGGCCTCGGCTTCATGGCGGGCTTTTTGGGCTCGCTCGAATATGTGCTGGAGGAGGGGCCGCGCAACGACTGGTTCGATGATGAGGCCATCGCCTTGTTCGCGGTGATCTGCGCGCTCTCGGCCGTGGCGTTCTTCTGGCGGGTGCTGACGGTGAAGGAGCCGATCGTTGATCTGCGCGCTTTCAGCAATCGTAATTTCGCACTCGGCTCGACCTTCTCATTCTGCATCGGCATCGGCCTCTATGGCCTGACCTACATTTATCCGCTGTATCTGGCCCAGGTGCGCGGCTACAGCGCACTGATGATCGGCGAGACCATGTTCGTATCGGGCATCGCCATGTTCCTGATGGCGCCGGTGGTCGGTCGGCTGATGACCAAGGTCGATCTGCGAATCCTGATCTTCAGCGGCCTGTTGCTGTTTGCTTCGGGCACCTGGTTGATGACCTCGATTACGCGCGATTATGATTTTAACGAATTGCTGGTGCCCCAAATTCTGCGCGGCATGGGCATGATGCTGGCGATGGTGCCGATCAACAACATCGCGCTCGGCACGCTGACGCCGGAGATGCTGAAGAATGCGTCCGGACTGTTCAACCTGACGCGCAATCTCGGCGGTGCGCTCGGCCTGGCGCTGATCAACACCGTCCTCGATCACCGAACCGATTTCCACATCTCCCGGCTGCACGACAAGGTGACCTGGGGCAATGCCCAGGCGGTCGAGACGCTGAACATGCTGACGCAGAAGTTTCAGGGCATGGGCGACGCGTCGCGGATGGCGCTGAAGCAATTGTCCACGATCGTCCATCGGCAGGCCGCGGTGATGGGCTTTGGCGACGCCTTCTTCATGCTGTCATGTTTCTACGTCTGCCTGAGCGCGATGGTGCTGCTGCTGAGCAAGCCGAACAATCCTGCGGCGGGCGGCGGCGGGCATTAGCGCCGTCAAGGCTGCCATCGCAACGAGCGAGGGGCCCGGCGTGTTGCGCCAGGCCCCTCATGGTTGGATATCAGCCGGCCTGTAAGCCGGGTTCTGTAAGGCATCGCGGCTTGCGCAACGATACGTGACGGCCATTCTTCTGGGACCGCATTTGCATGCGGCCTCTAGCAACCTACCCGGACAGCGGGTTTGACATCACCCTGCAGTGTTATCGTTCGTGGGCTTGCGCCCGTGCACGAACTAACTGCCATGCTGTCCCTATTCGGTTTTGCTCCCGGTGGGGTTTACCTTGCCGTTTCCGTTGCCGGATCCGCGGTGCGCTCTTACCGCACCTTTTCACCCTTACTTCGTGCAAGCACGGAGCGGTTCGTTCTCTGTGGCACTTTCCCTGGGGTCGCCCCCGCCGGACGTTATCCGGCACCGTATGTCATTGGAGCCCGGACTTTCCTCCCCCGCGGCCTTTCGACCATAGCGGGAGCGGCCGTCCGGCCGGCTGACGCGCAAGCCATGGGGGTTAACGTGCCGCGCGTCAAGCGGCGTCAGGCGGTTCTGGCGGAAGCGTCTTGCGGCAAACTCGTGAGTAGCGCCTCCAGGGTCTGCAGGGTCGAGAGATCGGCCACGCCATTGACTCGTTCGGGCCGGAAATGGCGCTGGAACGCCGTGACGGTTTCCGCCGTCGCCGCATCGTACAGACCGCTGGCCTCGATGCCGTATCCGTACCGGGCGAGAGCCATTTGCAGTGCCTTCACCTCATCGCCGGAAGCGCCGCCGCGCAGGCCTTCGCCGGAGACGATCGGCGCCGGATGGACCCAGTGGCCGACGCCGGAACTGGCGAGCAGATGCCACGGAAATTTCTCGCCCGGGTCTTTCTTGCGTGACGGCGCCACGTCGGAATGGCCGAGCACCCGGTGGGACGGCATCTCATGGCGCAGCAGGATGCCGCGGCACAGCGCCGTGACAGCCGCGATCTGCCGCGACGGATAGTCCGGATATCCCCAGTCATGGCCACGATTGATGATCTCGATGCCGATGGAGCAGGAATTGATGTCGTCTTCACCGGCCCAGAACGACGAACCGGCATGCCAGGCGCGCTTGGATTCCGGAACGGTCTGCACGATACGGCCGTCCTCGAGCACGATGTAATGGGCAGACACGTCGGTGCCGTCGCTGCAGAGTCGGGCGATCGCACCTTCGGCATCGGGCATGCCGGTATAGTGCAGAACGATCATGTCGGGCACGAGCCC
>SDZE01000459.1 GCA_004173095.1 Bradyrhizobiaceae bacterium | reverse complement strand
TACAATGCCTCCGCCGAACTCTTCCCTGCCGCGATCCGCAAGAAGAAGCGCGCAGGTTTCGCCTATCGCCGTTTCGACACTGCAGCCGCTGCTGTCCAGTTCGCCATGGAGCAGTTGCCAGCGGATTCGCTGAACGGTGCGTATCTGCAGGTGGATGAAGCGCGCTTCGACCAGCGCGGTATCCGCACTCTGTACGAGAGCGAGCACTTCCCGCTTGAGCGCCGTCAGACCCAGGAAGAAGCCAGCGACGCCGACGCGGCATAGCCGCGACTGGGCTCGACATCAGCGTCGAGCCTCGATCAGGCGGGACTAAATGATGAGGCTCTGTTATCCGACATTCGGAGACAGAGACTCGGGTGAAAGCACCCTTAAAGCCTCGGTTGCTTGTCCAGCCAGTTTCGCAGCATTTTCATGTTGCGGATGTTCGCCCGGAACATGACGTCGAAAGCGTCTCCGACGAACGGCACGATCCCGACGGCGCCATCGATCGCGACATTGCCGAGCATCCGCGCCGTGATATGCCACGGCGCGCCGAGCGCGCGCGCCTCACGGACGAGCCACAACGATATCGCCGTGGTGATGATGTCGCCGATGACGGGAACGAGACCGATCAGGCCATCGATGCCGTAACGGATTTTAGTCCCGGGCACCACGAAGGCCACGTCGAGCAGCCGTGCGATTGCTTCCAGCCGCGCGATGCGCTGCTCACGCGTCAGTGGTTGAAACGGATTGGCGCCGCCTTGCCCGAGATCGATCCGGAACGCGCCGTTAAAGTCTCGCCCGGAGCCCCCGCCCAAGCCAATGTCATCGGGCCGGACTTCCCGTCCGTCTTGATCGATAATCGGGCCCTGGCCGGCAGCCCGAGACCCTTTTGGCTTCGCGAAGACGAATTCCTTAGACATGCAGTTCAGATGGGAGCGCGGCGTGGGTCACGCAAGCTAATCGTGCCGCGATTGCCCAAATAACACGCACAAATAATTCGCCCAGCGAACATTGAAGTCGCTCGCTTTCATTGTATGATGTCCGTCAGCGGAACTTAGGATAGCATCCGGCTGGGGGTTGCAATGGGGCGGCCATTGGGCGACGTGTGCCTCGATATCGCGAGCTTTGCGCGCGAGCGGAAGCACGAGTTCCTGTCGTACATTCTCCGCCTGGCGGCTGCTGAGGCCTATAAAGCCACTGCCGACGACGACGTGTTCGAATTGTCGATGGTGCGCAGACCGGCAGCGCGTGAATTAATCGCCGGCATGTGGGACTGGGACATCCGCAACGATCGCAACCATCTCGATGCCGACGCCGCGAAGTTCTTCGGCATCGATCCCGTCAGCGCGGCGCGTGGCTTGCCCAATTCCGCCTATCTGAACGCCGTCCATCCCGACGACCAGATCCGGCTCCGCGCGGCGGTCAAATCCGCGATGCGGCGCGGCGGCGCCTTCGAATGCGAGTATCGCGTCATCAAAGCCGACCGGATCCACTGGGTGCTGGCGCGCGGAAGCTGCACGCTCGACCGTCGCGGGCGGCCCGTTCGATTGCCCGGCGCGCTGATCGACATCACCCACGACAAGACGATGAACTGAGATCAGACCGATCGGGCGCGGGCGCGCACGGTTGCGATCAAGGCATCCATGTCCATGTCCGGCACCATTGACGGGATGTCGATGTTGCAGATGGCATAACGGTTCTTGCCATCGTTCTTTGCCGCATAGAGCGCCTGGTCGGCGGCGGCGATCAGCCGTTCCGGATATTGCCCGGTCTGAGGACTCCATTGAGCAACCCCGATCGACGCTGCAATCTGCGCTTCGCCGGGCATGCAGACAGCGGCATCGGCGCGGCAGGCATCGAGAATGCGTTGCGCAATGGCAGCCGCCTCGGAGGATGAGGTCGAGGGCAACACGATGCAGAATTCATCGCCGCCTGACCTCGCCAGGAGATCGCCCGGCCGCAGCTTGCTCTGGGTCATCACCGTAAAGTGCCGCAGGCAATCGTCGCCGGCCGCATGGCCAAGGCCGTCATTGATTTCCTTGAAGCCGTCGAGATCGATGGCCAGCAGCGCGAACGGCTTTTGCGTGCGACGCGCGAGCGCACATTCTTCGGCCAAGCGCTGCACCAGATGGCGGCGATTGGCGACGCCGGTGAGATCATCGACCAGTGCGAGTTCTGCGACCTCGTTGCGCAGCCGATCGACGGCCATCACCAGAAAAGCGAAATTCCAGCACATCGACAGAAACACCAGTACAAGCAGGATCATTGCCTGCACTTGGTTGAGTTCGACAAAATCGATGCTGCCGCCGGCTTGCAGCAGGCCGCAAAGCGAGCGGATGGCGTGGGTCACGATGACCAGAACCGCAAGCGTGGCGGACAGGTAGCTGCCGGCAGTTCGTCCGCCGTGGCTGCGCGACAGCGCCAGCGGGATCGTGCTGGCCACCAGGATCGACTGCACCAACGCATAGATGGCGATCCGCATCGCGATATTGTCGTACCAGACGGTGAACACCGCGACCCCAACGACACCGATGCCGGCCAGCGCCAGTTCCCGACGCCAGCGCGGCGGCATGCCGTAGAAACGGCTGACCCCCATGGCGGCAAAGCCGGTGGCGAGCAGAAGCAGGCCATTGCCGAGCAGAACAGGGATCAGCGGATTGATGTCGCCGGAGATCCGCAGCAGCGAGACGGCCATGCCGAGGGCCGCAGTGAAAGCGGCCGCGCTCCAATAACGCGCCGCGTGCAGACTAGGATAGCTGCGGGCCACATAAGCCCAGACCACGCCGAGCGCCAGGAAATTGACGTCGAACACGGTGATCAAAGTCGACACGCTCAGCACGGATTCCGCTCCCACGGCGTCCGCTGTACTGACTGTGCAGCGCGCTTGCGCACGTTGAATTTGATCGCTGTCATCCCGCTGACCTGTCGTTCCCGTCGAGGACACAAATTGCGTCCGCGACGCTTAACGAAATCTCACCATCGCCCGATAATCCACACCGTGGTTGGGAAATCATGAAGCATGGATTGAGCGCATCCTAACCATGCCATTGGCCACTATGCTTGCGGCGCCATCTCAGTCAGCGTGGAACAGCCGACCCGGCCACATACCGTTAGCCGCCTGCCGCGAGACGGTCGGCAAAGTAACCGATGGTCTTGCGATAGATCGTGGCCCGGTTCCACTCGCGCATGGCCTCGAAATTCGGCGTGCCCTCGCCGTATGGCTGGCCGCCCTTGAAGCCCGCGGTCTTCAGGAGATTGGCGGTCGAGGCCAGCACGTCGGGAATGGAATGCCTGAGATCGACATGGCCGTTGCCGTCGAAATCGACGCCGTATTTGATGTAGCTCGACGGCAAAAATTGCGTCTGCCCGAGCTCGCCGGCATAGGCCCCGACCAGATCCTTGAGCGGCAGGTCGCCACGCTGCACGATCTTCAGCGCCGCCAGCAATTCGCCCTGGAACAGCTCGGTGCGACGGCAATCATGCGCCATGGTGGTGAGGGTGCGGATCACCGGCATCTTGCCGATATCGCCCTTGCCGAAATCGGACTCCAACCCCCAGATCGCCACCACGATCTGCGGCGGCACGCCGAAACGCTGCTCGATGCGCGACAATAGCGAGGCGTGGCGCTGCATCATCTGCAGCCCCATCTTGATGCGGCCGGCACCGACCCGGGTCGAAACATATTGCTCGAACGTCTTGTTGAATGTGCCGCGCTGGCGGCGATCGAAAGACAGCACGGCCTGATCCTGGGTGACGCCGGCGAAGGCCTGCTGGATCACCGCCTGCGACACCCCGGCAGCGGCCGCTTCCTGCGACATGGCCGCGACGAAACCCTGGAAGTCCCCCCCGCATTTCGCGGCATGAGACGGCGTGGCAATGACGGCCGAGGCCATCGACAGAGCGGCAATGGCGGCGAGACGAAACGACATGGAAATCCTGCTCGGTTGCGGTTGCGCGAGTGTGGCACGACGGATGTGTCGGAACAACGGCGATGGCTTTGACGGGCGGGGGACTCCTGATGGTAGCGCGCGAAGCGAGCGACAGGCGGGTCTTTCGCCATCAATGGACATCACGTGCGGCTCCTTCCTCCGCTCGGCCGTCATGTCCCTCTCCCGCCCTTGCGGGGGAGGGTCAGGGAGGG
>SDZE01000212.1 GCA_004173095.1 Bradyrhizobiaceae bacterium | reverse complement strand
GCGCTTGAGACCATATCTTCTCGTGAAACCATCGACGAAACCACAGCGATGCTCGTAGACTCGGCGGATCAGGTCACTGGTCACACCGACATACAGAACACCGTTCGGCCGGTTGGTCATGAAGTACACGTAGCCGCCTGCCATCACGCGCGTCCGCAAGGCGTGGCCGGGACAGGCCCGCCCATGACGAAGCTTAAAATGCCACCTTAAGGTGTGCAATTACTTTGACAACGACCATTGTGCGCTTGGTGAAGACGTGGATGCCCGGCATTCGCCGGGCATGACGGAAGTCTCATCGCCGCTACGGAAACATCGCCGGCTGATCGATGCCTAGCGTCTCGGCAAAGCCGAGCACCAGATTCATGTTCTGCACCGCCTGCCCCGAGGCACCTTTGGTCAGGTTGTCGAGGGTGGCGACGATGATGGCGCGGCCGGGGATGCGATCGGCGGCGACACCGATGAAGGTCATGTTTGAGCCGCGGACGTGCCTGGTATGCGGCGTCTTGCCGAATGGCAGCACATAGACGAACGGCTCCTTCTCATATTGCTTCACCAGGATCGCGTGCAAATCCTCCGCCGTCTTGCCACGTCGGCCGCGCACATAGATGGTGGAGAGAATGCCGCGGTTCTGCGGTAGCAGATGCGGCGTGAACGACACGACCACGTCCTTGCCGGCGGCCTTCGAGAACTGCTCGTCGAGTTCGGCCATGTGTCGGTGCTTGCCAACGCCATAGGCGTTGAAGCCGTCGGACACTTCAGAGAACAACATTTCCTCTTTTGCCGAACGGCCGGCACCGGTCATGCCGGATTTGGCATCGATGATGATTTCGTCAGTGTCGATGGCCTTGGCCTTGATCAGCGGCACCAGGGGCAGCTGTGCACAGGATGTGTAGCAGCCGGGATTGGCGATCAGCCGCGCCTTCTTGATGTCGCGTCGATAGACTTCGACGAGACCGTAGACGGCCTCCTTCTGCAGTTCCAGCGCGTGATGCTCATGCCCGTACCACTTCGCATAAGCGGCGGGATCGCTGAGGCGGAAGTCGGCGGACAGATCCACCACCTTGGTCTGCGGTGCCTTGGCAAGGAGATCCTGCAGAACTTTCTGCGTCGTTGCATGCGGCAGCGCGCAGAACACGAGATCGAGACCGGCCGTCGCCCAGTCGATGCTGTCGATGGTCACCAGCGTCGGCAGATCATAGGGCGCGAATTGCGGAAACACGTCGCCCATCTGCTGGCCGGCGCGCCGATCGGCGGTGAGGATCGTGAGTTCGACCTTCGGGTGGCGCAGCAAGAGCCGCACGAGCTCGGCGCCGGTATAGCCGGAGGCTCCGAGAATGCCGATTTTCTTCTTGTTGCTCATCCCATAAATCCTTCCGCTTCGGCCATAGCAGCCAAATGTGACGTCTCTTCCGCAAACAAATGCGGCCGTAATTTGCGCATCGCGTTGGCGATCTCCACCGCCGCCGGCTCCGGCCGCATGGCCAGCGCACCCATGACGGCGAAATGATCCGCGTCAGACTTGTGCTGGTTGAGCTTGAAACTGCCTTCCACCTCATCCACCGTCATGACCACGCCAACGATCGCCTTCTTCATGGCATCCAGGCGTCCCGCAGTCATCTTGCCGGATGTCCACGGTTTCTTGGGCGCCAGCGAGCTTTCGAACCTCGCGCTCAGCGCGTCAAGATGCGGGCCTAATTCACGGTCGGACAGAAGCCGAACGGGACCTGTGAGATGCACCGCTTGATAGAGCCAGGTCGGGACCTGGTCGGGCGAGGCATACCAGTCGGCGGACACATAGGCGTCCGCGCCTGCTACCGCCATCGTCCATGGCGCCACACCATCGGCAAGCTTCAGCAGTGCATTTTGCCGCGCGAGATGAAAAGCAAGAAGCGGCGTGCCGTCATTGCCGTAAGTAAGGCAGAACGGGACGGCCGAGCCGATCGGCTTGCGGCCATCGAATGCGCAGATTGTCCCGAAGCCACGCGCGTCCGCGAACGCCAGCGCGTCGCTGCGGTCGGTCTTGAATCGGGACGGGGTATACATGTCGGGCTCCTTCTCAAGTGAAGGCCGCCGGATCGATCGCGCTGCTGGGGAATGAAGACTGCCGCGGACCGTAGCCGGCGGCAGTGAGGCGATCCTTAGAGACGAGCGCCTGCTGCCGCGGGAATGCGGCGACGGCGAACACATGCGCTGGTCACGAAATGGATCATGGAGCGCTCATAAGGCCACGGATAGTAGCCGTCAAGGTTGTTGAATTCCCCGGGCGCAGCATCGGCTGCGCTGCGCCTGGGGCCTTCGCAGCTTACACCGGGCTCCACGGCGCCGGCACGATACGGTAGCCATCACCGTCCTTGACGACGTGGCCGTTGGCCGGGAAGGGATAGTGGAAGCCCTGCACGCGCATCTTTTCAGCCACCAGCATGTCATAGACCTTGCGACGGGTGGTCTCGGCCTGGGCCGGATCCTGATCGAACATCAGGTGCCAGCCCGGATTGGCCGCGAACAGCGCCGGCTGGTTGGTGATGTCCGATTGGATGAACAGCTTGTCGCTGCCCGATGACAGGATGAACGAGGTGTGGCCAGGCGTGTGGCCGACGGCTTCTACCGCGAGCAGGCCCGGCGCGACATCCTTGCCCCATTCATAGGGCGTCACCTTCTTCTTGAGACCGTCGTTGAACAGTTTGCGGTTGCTGGCGAACAGACCCTTCATGCGATCATTCGCGGCCTTGGCCATTTCACCGTCGTCGTTCCAGTATTTCCATTCCGCCGCCGGCACGAGCACTTCGGCATTCGGGAAAGCAGGCGTGCCATCGGCTGCGAGCAGACCATTCACGTGGTCGCCGTGGAAATGCGAGATCACGACCATGTCGACGTTCTTGGCGTCGATGCCGGCGGCAGCCATGTTGTTCGCGAACTGGCCGACATTGCCCTTCGTCGCCGCGAAAGCGCCGGGGCCGTTGCCGGTGTCGATCACCACCAGCTTGCCGCCGGTGTTGATGACCAGCGGCGCGAAATGGATGGTCATCTTGTCTTTGGGCAGGAAGGATTTTTCCAGCTGCGCATTCACCTGATCCTTCTTGGCATTGAGCACGAAGGTGTCGGCGAGCGGGAACGTGTTGGCGCCATCGGAGATGACGTTCACCTGCGCGTCGCCGACCTTGTAGCGATAGAAGCTCGGTGCCTGCTTGTCGGCGATGGGGGCTGCGGCTTTGGCGGGAGCGGAAGCCATCAGCGGGGATGCTGCAAGCGCGGCTGCTCCGGCAAGCGCCTGGCGGCGTGACAAGTCCATAGTCGATCCCTCCAGTGAATTTGACCGGCTTGATGCCGTCCAATGTCGCAGCGATCCTTATCAGCGGTTTGCTCTCCGCGCGAGGCGGCAGATCGCCATGTCCGGGGTCAACACCTCCAAGGTGGGATTATTCCGACACGCTTATTTGAACTTCAGCGCCCATTGCGCAGCGACCGAGAGCGCATCGCCGCACAGGATGAGGACCCCCGCCCAAACGAAGGCCGACGAGAAATTGGCCAGCTGAAATCGCCAGAACGGCATCTCGCAGATACCGGCGACCAGCGGCACGGAGGCGCGCAGCGGGCCGAAGAAACGGCCGATGAAGATGCTCGGGACACCCCAGCGGGCGATGAAGGCTTCACCGCGCGGCAGCAGGTTGGGATATTTGGACAGAGGCCACATCCCGGCAACGCGCTCCTTGTATTTGAAGCCAAACCAGTAGGACACCCAGTCGCCCAGAGCAGCGCCGACGCCACCGGCGATCAGCACCGGCCAGATGCTGAGATCACTGGCCGCCACCAGTGCGCCGATCGCGACCAGGGCTCCCCAGGCCGGAACCAGCAGCGAGACGAATGCGAGCGATTCCGCGAAAGCCAACACCAGCACGATCGGTGCTGCCCAGGCTTGATGCTGACGCACGAAGTCGATCAGTCCGTGCATCCAGTCCATTCAGTCCATGTCCTTCACCGGCCGCCACTTCCATGCGAACCACTTCAAGCTTCAAATGTCGGCGACAGCTAATCCGGGGTGCCCGATCACTTCAAGTCACAAGCGGCTTTTTGCAGCGCGGCAATCCATCACAATGCAGGGGACACGGGGCGCTGGACATGCGTCA
>SDZE01000590.1 GCA_004173095.1 Bradyrhizobiaceae bacterium | reverse complement strand
ACTTTCATCGTCATTCTCGATCCAGCTCTCAATATCCAAATAAAAGTGCGAAGCCGCGATGGCCGTTGAAGCACTCGATCCCGGAGCACCTACGAAAGTAGGTGGGCACCATGTGACCAGATCCACGGACCTGGTCAGGGACAGTTCCCGTGAGGATCGATAAGGCCCCGGGGATTATATGGCTTCTGACGCGCGACGCAGCTTCGCAAAAGCAATGTAGGGATTTTGGAGGGGTAACGCCAGTGGTCTCGCAGGGTTGCTACCTGCCCTTGACGCAGGCTCACCCGATCGCGACGCCACCGCCGATGGTGCGGTTGAGGACCTGGGTGGTTTTTTCGATGCGCTCGGCGGCGGCGTTGAGCGCCGCGGCCACCGCCGTCTGGGTGGCACGGGCGCGGTCGGCGGCGACGACGCGCACGTCGCGTAACGCCGCCAGTTCTTCCTGCAGCGCACGAATCTGCTGATGGGCATCGACCAGTTCGTCAGCCACCATCAATGCCGCCATCACCGTGAGCCGGGCATCGCCGATCTCGCCGAATTTGCCGCGCAGATTCGCCACGCGCGATTCGAGGCTGTCGGCGAGCCGCAGCAGCCTCGTCTCCTGTCCCTCCTCGCAGGCCATGCGATATTGCCGGCCATTGATGGTGACGTTGACGTGGGTCATGCCATGATCACTCACGAAATCTGCTCACTCCCGCTTGGCTCCTGCTCCGCAAGCACCGTGCGAATGGTGCCGATGGCCATGTCGAGCTTGTCGGCGATATCGCGGTTGGTGCGCTCGAGCTTGCGCGTCTTCACCAGCGAACCGTCGAGTTCGTCGGCCAGCCGCGAACGATCGGTGCCGAGCGCCTGGATCCGAGCCGCCAGTTCGTCCTCGTCGCGATCGGCCTCGCGGCGGCGTTCGACGGCGCTTTCCAGCGCGTCCAGCGCGCTCATCAACCGGCGCGTCGCGGACTCGATCTCCTGCGCGCCGGAATGGGCGGGATCGGACGCAGACAGATGGGCGGGACGGTCAATCATATCCGATGGTTTTGAACCTGAAGACGTGAAAAGGCGCTCGAAACCCCAGTGCCGACAGGGTTTTAAGGTCCGAAATTAGGCGGGCGGCGCGTCGGACGCAACGCCAGCCCAAAACCTATGCACCGTAAAGCGGTCAAAAATCAGAGGCATCATGCTGTGGCATGTCGGGACTCGGCTTGGACTCGCAGGAACCGAGATGCTATCCACCAGTTCTTCAAAACGACGCCGGAAATGCCAAGAAGCCGCGCTCGGTGCGGTCGCAGTCGGTTCACTCCCCTCAAAGTTACACGGAACACACCATGGCGCAGGTTGATCACTCGAAAATGGCCAATGCTATTCGCGCATTGGCCATGGATGGCGTGCAGAAGGCCAATTCCGGTCATCCCGGTCTGCCGATGGGCGCCGCCGACATGGCGACGGTGCTGTTCACCCAATTCCTGAAGTTCGATGCGGCCGATCCGAAATGGCCGGACCGCGACCGTTTCATTCTGTCGGCCGGCCATGGCTCGATGCTGCTCTATGCCCTGTTGTATCTGACGGGCAATAAAGAGATGACGCTCGATGAGCTGAAGAATTTCCGTCAGTTGCATTCGGCAACCCCGGGCCACCCCGAGAATTTCCACACGCTGGGCGTCGAGACCACCACCGGCCCGCTCGGCCAGGGGATCGCCACCTCGGTCGGCTTCGCGCTCGCCGAGCGCATGCTGGCCGCCGAATATGGTGATCTCGTCGATCACTACACCTATGTGCTGTGCTCGGACGGCGACCTGATGGAAGGCGTCAGCCACGAAGCCATCGCGCTGGCCGGCCATCTCAAGCTGTCGAAGCTGATCTTCCTGTATGACGACAACGGCATCTCCATCGACGGCCCGCTGACACTTGCCGATAGCGTCGATCAGGTGGCGCGATTCAAGGCGCATGGCTGGAACGCGGTGCAGATCGATGGTCACGACCAGCAGGCGATCGCGGCCGCAATCAAGCAGGCGCAGTCGTCGGATCGTCCATCGCTGATCGCGTGCAAGACCACCATCGGATTCGGTTCGCCGAAGAAGGCCGGCACGTCGAAGGCCCATGGCGAGCCGCTCGGCGTCGAGGAGATCGCCGCGACCAAGAAGGCGCTCGGCTGGGATTACGGCCCGTTCGAAATTCCGGACGATGTGCTGAACGCCTGGCGCGCGGCCGGCAGCAAGGGCGCCGCGGCCCGCACCGATTGGCAGAAGCGCTTCGACGCGCAGCCGACATCGGCACGCGACGAATTTACGCGCCGCAACGACCACAAGCGTCCGGTGGCGATGGCGGATGCTATCCGCCAGCTGAAGCAGAAGCTGGTCGATGAGCCGCAAACCATTGCGACCCGCAAGGCCAGCGAGCTGGCGCTCGAAGCGCTGGTGCAGGTGGTGCCGGAAATGGTGATCGGCTCGGCGGATCTCACGCCGTCCAACAACACCCGCACCAAGCATGCGATCGAAGTGAAGCCCGGTGAGTATGCCGGCCGCTACATCCATTACGGCATTCGCGAAATGGGCATGGCCGCGGCCATGAACGGCATCGCGCTGCATGGCGGATTCATTCCGGCCGGCGCCACCTTCATGTGCTTCACGGATTATGCGCGCCCGGCAATGCGCATCTCGGCGCTGGCGCAAATCCCCGTCATCTACATCATGACCCATGACTCGATCGGTCTCGGCGAAGACGGCCCGACCCATCAGCCGGTGGAGCATCTGGCCGCGATGCGCGCGATGCCGAACATGCGCGTGTTCCGCCCGGCCGACACCGTCGAGACGGCCGAATGCTGGCAGCTGGCGATGGAAAAGACCAACGGCCCCACCATGCTGGCGCTGTCGCGACAGAATTTGATGCCGGTGCGTACCACGCATCATGACGACAATCTCTGCGCCCATGGCGGCTACGAGCTGGTGCCGGCCGATGGCAAGGCGGCCGTCTCGATCTTCGCCTCGGGATCGGAAGTCGAAATCGCCGTCGCCGCGCAGAAGACGCTGGCCGAAAAGGGCATTGCCGCCCGCGTGGTCTCGGTGCCGTCGCTCGAACTGCTGCTGGAGCAGCCGGAAGAGCGACAAAAGGCGATCATCGGCGATGCGCCGATCAAGATCGCGGTCGAGGCCGCGGTGCGGTTCGGCTGGGATGCCGTGATCGGCCACGATGGCATCTTCGTCGGGATGACGCATTTCGGTTCCAGCGCGCCGGCGAAGGAGCTGTACAAGCTGTTCAAGATCACCCCGGAAGCCGTGGTGGACGCTGCCACGCGCAAGCATAACGCGGCTTAACTCTATCGGAATGCTGGCGAAATTGACACATTGCGCCAGCGTTCCATTCGGGGCATGAAACGCCCGCAATGACGACTATATAAAGCCCTCACGCAAGGCAGGGCCTCAACAAGGAGAAAATGAATGGCGATCCGGGTTTCGATCAACGGTTTTGGCCGCATCGGCCGCAACGTATTGCGGGCGATCTACGAGTCGGGCCGCACCGACATCGAAGTCGTCGCCATCAACGATCTTGGGCCAGTCGAGACCAACGCCCATCTGCTGCGCTTCGACAGCGTGCATGGCCGCTTCCCCGGTGAGGTCACCGTCGATGGCGACAGCATCAAGCTCGGCGACGGCAACAAGATCAAGGTGACGTCGGTTCGCGATCCCAACACGTTGCCGTGGAAGGATCTCGGCATCGACATCGCGCTGGAATGCACCGGCATCTTCAGCGCCAAGGCGAAGGCATCGTCGCATCTGACCGCAGGTGCCAAGCGCGTGCTGGTGTCGGCCCCGTCGGACGGCGCCGATGCCACGATCGTGTACGGCGTCAACCACAAGACCCTGACCAAGGATCACCTGGTCGTCTCCAACGGGTCGTGCACCACCAACTGCCTGGCGCCCGTCGCCAAGGTGCTGAACGAGACCGTCGGCATCGAGACCGGCTTCATGACCACGATCCACGCTTACACCGGCGACCAGCCGACCCTCGACACGCTGCACAGCGATCTGTATCGCGGCCGTGCGGCGGCGATGTCGATGATCCCGACCTCGACCGGCGCTGCCAAGGCGATTGGCCTGGTGATGCCGGAACTGGCCGGCAAGCTCGACGGCGTC
>SDZE01000209.1 GCA_004173095.1 Bradyrhizobiaceae bacterium | reverse complement strand
GTGAAAATGGTATCGGCCATCAAATAGAGCAGGTATGTGCGCTCTTCGGTATATTTGACCAGCGAGCCCAGCATGGCGATGAACACCGCGGCCGCCGCGCAGCCGACGAGCAAGCCGTGTACGCCGAGCGCGTTCAGGCCCCATGCCACCAGCCACGCGATCGCGGCCGACCAGATTGCCTCGTTCAGCAGGACGAAATGAGGCCAGCTGATGAACGTCGCGAACCTCCAGTGGGCGCGCCAGAACCGACCCATGGTGCCGGACAACACCAGCCCCCAATAGATCAGCATCCCGTGGATGGCCGTACGCCAGATCGGCGCTGCGAGATCGCGCTGGATCAGGTCTTCCCAGCGGAGAAAATCATAATCGGTCCGGGTCTGCCAGCCATCGCCGGAGGTTTCGATGGTCCAGGCGGCCGACTCATGGGCAAATTCGCCTGCCGCATGTTCCTTCGGGCGCCCGACGGTCGCGGTCAGTCCATAAAGCCGGGCGAATTTGCGCAGCTCGGTACGGAACATACGGTAATATTGCGCCAGGCCCCGAGGGTCGTATCCTTGCACATAGATGACATGACGGTGCTGGACGCGCACGCTTGATCCCCGAACTGACAGCGGACTATAGCAGGGCGGGCCACAGACCAAGCGTTAAAATCCCCACCGACGGCATTCGCGGGCGCACTGTGCCGAGATCTGCCGGCACGTCGCTGCGCTAGATGCTAATCTATTGCACGTCCAGCGGTTCAGTTCCGACCGGGCGACCGCTAGAATCCGTCGTGATTTTATCGACGCGCGCTTCGGCCTGACGCAGGAGATCATCGCAACGGCGCTTCAGCGCCTCGCCGCGCTCATAGATCGCCACTGACTCCTCAAGCGGCACCTTGCCCTCCTCGAGGCGACGCACGATCGACTCGAGTTCTTCGATCGCGGTCTCGAACGTCAGCTTCTTGACGTCGGCATGGGTGTTGTCAGCCATTCGCTCTTCCGTGTGCGTTCGGGATGCATGATTCTAGAGATGTTTGCGGGCGCAATGTGGCGACCCGGTTGCGCTGCACGCGAGCTATGCGGAAGCGTTTTTCCCCATCAGTTCGGTGACATGCGCGGCAACGGATTCCTGCAAGCCCTGCAGATCGTAGCCGCCTTCCAGCACCGAGACAACGCGGCCGCCGGCCGTCTGATCTGCGAGATCGAGCAGCCTGCGCGTCACCCAGCCGAAGTCGCTCGCGTCGAGTTCGAGCGAGGCTAGCGGATCGCGACGATGCGCATCGAAACCAGCGGAGATGATGATCAATTCAGGAGAGAACTTCTGCAGTTGCGGCAAAATGAGATTTTCGAAGGCCGCGCGAAATTTTGCGCCACCGTCGCCATCGCGCAGTGGGGCATTGACCACCGTGTCGTGCTCGCCGCGTTCCTGCGTCGCGCCCGTACCGGGAAACAGCGGCATCTGGTGCGTCGAGCAATACATCACGCTCTTGTCGGCCCAGAAGATTTCCTGCGTGCCGTTGCCGTGATGCACGTCGAAATCGACGACTGCCGCGCGGCCGATGCCATAGGTGCGCTGCGCATAGCGCGCGGCGATCGCAGCCTGGTCGAAGAAGCAAAAGCCCATCGCCTTGTTGCTCTCGGCGTGATGGCCGGGCGGACGGGTGGCGACGAAGGCGTTGGCATGCTCGCCTTTCATCACCGCATCGGTCGCAGCAATGGCGCCGCCGACGCCGCGCATCACCGCTTCCCAGGTGCCGGGGGATAGCGATGTATCACCATCGATATAGGCCAGGCCGCTGGTCGGCGCGATATGCCGCAGCTCCTCGATATAGTGACTGTCGTGACACAGGCTGACGTGATCGAGACTGCCCTCCGGCGCGTCCGCGCGCATCAGTGCGTCAAAGCGCGGATCGCCAAGAGCCTGCGCCACCGCGCGCATGCGGTCGGGCCGCTCGGGGTGGCCAGGCGGCGTGAGATGATCCAGCGAGGCCTGGTGGGACAGAAGAAGTGTCGTCATGCAATGATCCCGTGCGGGAGATGTCCATTGCGACAACTTAACGCGTCGTGGCGGGTTCCGATAGCCTGAGGGCTGATCCATCCGCGATGAAGCAAAACTCGAAGCCAAATCTCGGGATCATGCGCTAGTCGGGCAACTCGTTAACCTTGCCGACCCACGCGCGCACATCGGCGAGCACCTGCGGCAACACGGCGCGCACCTGCTGCACCGTCATGCCCGCTTTGATGCGGGGATCGTACAGAATATTGAGCAGGTACTGATCGTAGATATCGAAGAAGCCCATCGACACATTGTCGTTGAACATGGTCCACGGCACCGACGTGGTGTCGTTGATGGGGCCGAGCGACTGCAGGATCTCCTCATAAGCGCAGTCATGGAAGGTGAAGTCGCCATTGTCGGTCGTGAGGATCACGTCGGAGCGTTCGATTTCGAACTGATCGTTCTTCCGGAATCCGGACAGACATTGCGGATCCAGCGATGAGCGAATCTCGTTGGCGCGATCTTCGCCGTAGAACGCGGACAAGGTCGGATAGAGGTCGCGATCGCGCACCAGCTTGACGGTGACATTGGCCTCGCCGGCAGTCTCGACAACGGCAATGTTGAGATGCTGCACGCGCCGCCCGATATCGGCGACCACCTTGCCGATCTGCTTGCGACGTAATGCCGTGCCGCCATCGATAATGATCCGCACCGGGATCTCGTATTTGCGGATGCGATCCACTCGCCCGGCGAGATGATACTCAGCGCCGAAGGCCGTTTTCAGGAAGCCGTCGATGATCTGGCTGTCCGTGAAGCTTTTTTTCTGATGCTTCTGATGGGCTTCAATGATCGCCGGTTCGCCCGCATGCACGGGAAGCCCTGGCAGAGTGACCAGAGCGCAGATCGACGCGAGCGCGACAAAGGCAAGCCGGCCGTTCAACTGTTTTGGAAAAGAGTGCATTGCACCTAAACTCGCGCAGAAGGCGTAATGGTGCAAGGACTCAATGGTCGCGCCCACGGACAAGTGAATGTCCGCCGGCCGATCCGGGTCGAAGGCCTCGCACATGGCAAGGCCTTCGACCCGGCCGATCAGTTCTTGACGATCACGGTCGCGCCAACCCTCACGCGATCATAAAGGTCGGTGACGTCTTCATTGGTCATGCGGAAGCAGCCCGAGGAGACGGCCTGTCCGATGGTCTCCGGCTCGTTCGAGCCGTGGATGCGATACAGGGTAGAGCCGAGATACATGGCGCGGGCACCGAGCGGATTGTCGACGCCGCCGGGCATATGGCGCGGCAGATCGGGCCGGCGCGCCAGCATCTGCGCCGGTGGCGTCCACGACGGCCATTCCTTCTTGGCCGTGACCCTGTGTACGCCACCCCAGCGGAAACCGTCGCGACCGACGCCGATGCCATACCGGAGGGCCGTGCCGCCCGGCTGCACCAGATAAAGGCGGCGCTCGGTGGTATTCACGATGATGGTGCCGGGCGCATAATTGCTGGCGAAGCCGACCGTCTGGCGCGGTATCGGGCCCGAACTATTGCCGTTGCCGAAATTCGAGAAGAAATTGGACAGTGAAGGGCCGTCATCGACGACGAAGTCGGGGACGGCAGCCTGCTGTTGGCGGGGGCGGGCCTCCGCGGGTAACGCAACCGCAGCAATTGCGGTGATGACGGACAGTGCAGCTAGAATGCGCTTCATAGTCTCCTCGCCGGGGATGGATTGAGCCGCAGAGTGGCCACAGTTCTGGCTGCTCTGCAACCCTTCGCTTAAGAGGCGCGCGAGTGCAGGGGCGCGCTGGCACAATCGTTCAGCACTATTGACCGCTTGCCGTGCATGTCTTGCGACGAAGCATTGCGCATGCCCCCTTTGACGCGCCTCCCGAACAATGATTGATCAACCTTGCGATTTTGCAGGAAACTTGGAGCTGGATAATGAACGGTGCGGAGAGCCTCGTAAGAACACTGGTGGCAGGCGGCGTTGATGTCTGCTTTGCCAATCCGGGAACGTCGGAGATGCATTTCGTCGCGGCGCTCGACCGTGTCGAGGGGATGCGCTGCGTGCTCGGCCTGTTCGAAGGCATCGTCACCGGTGCCGCCGATGGTTACTATCGTATGAAGGGCACGCCGGCTTCGACCCTGCTGCATCTTGGCCCCGGCCTCGCCAACGGCCTGGCCAATCTGCACAATGCCAAGAAAGCCAATTCGGGCATCGTCAACATCGTCGGCCAGCACGCCGTCTATCACATCGAGCACAATGCGCCGCTGACCTCGGACATCGAGGGCCTGGCTCGCCCAATGTCGCAGTGGGTGCGCACCTCGCCCAGCGCCAAGTCCGTGGCCGCCGACGGCGCTGCGGCAATCGCAGCTGCCAAGGGCTCGCCGGCGCAGATTGCCACGCTGATTCTGCCCGCCGATACAGCCTGGAACGATGCGGATGGCATAGCCCAGGTGCCAGCTCCCGAGCAGAAAGCCGGCTTCCACGCTCCGGCCGTCGATACGGCTGCGAAGCTTGCTAAGGAAGGCGAGACCACGCTGCTGCTGCTGACCGGGTCGGCGCTCACCGAGCAGGGCCTTGCTCTGGCCGAGCAAATCGCAGCCAAGACCGGCTGCAAGGTGATGGGCCAGACCTATAATCCGAAGATGGCGCGCGGCCGTGGCCGTTTTTCCATCGAGCGCATTCCCTATGTCATCGAAGCAGCGCTGCCGATCCTGAAGAACTTCAAGAACATCGTGCTGCTCGAGGCCAACGATCCGGTGGCGTTCTTCGCCTATCCGAACAAGCCGAGCCTGCTGAAGCCGGAAGGCTGCAACGTGCATCGTCTTTCGGCGAATGGCGAGAATTCGGTCGCGGCGCTCGAGGCGCTGGCCAGCGCCGTCGGCGCCAAGGCGTCCGACGTCAAGCCTCAGAAGTATATGGAGATCGCCAAGCCGACCGGCGCGCTCAACCATGCCTCGATCGCGCAGGCGATCGCCATGAACATTCCCGAAAACGGCATCATGGTCGATGAGTCGATCACCACCGGCCGCGGTTTCTTCCCGCCGACCGCTGCTGCCAATCCACATGACTGGCTGCAGAATATGGGCGGCTCGATCGGGTTTTCGACCCCGGTGGCCACCGGCGCCGCCGTGGCTTGTCCGGACCGCAAGGTGATCTGCATGGTCGGCGACGGCTCGGCCATGTACACGCCGCAGTCGCTGTGGACGCAGGCGCGCGAAAATCTCGACGTCACCACGGTCGTGTTCGCCAATCGCAACTATCAGATCCTGAAGGGCGAGTTCGACAATGTCGGCGCCGGCGACATGGGCAGCCGCGCCATGGATATGCTGACGCTCGATCGTCCGGCGCTCGATTGGGTATCGCTGGCGAAGGGCATGGGCGTCCCGGGTGTGTCGGTGACCAGCGCCGAGGATTTCAATAAAGCGCTGGAAAATGCAAACGCTTCGCAGGGACCGAAACTGATCGAAGTGGTGATGTAACCCATCGTCCATTGTGACGATGGTCCAAATCGATCAGGACATATCGAAGATATAAAAAGGCCCCGGATCGCTCCGGGGCCTTTTGCGATCAGAGATCGCCCTGTACTTAGCCGCCGCCGCCGGTGCGACCCTGGACGGCATTGCCGCCTGAGCCGGTGGTGCCGGACGCTGCGCTGTTCGGGCCGCCCATCGCGTTCGAACCATTACCAGCAGCTGCGCCAGTGGCTGCCGGAGCCATCTTGGAACCGCTCGCGCTTGGCACATCGACTGCCGTGCCGGTCGACGTGGTGCCGGGCTGTGTCACGCCGGTTCCGGTTGAATTCATCTGCGGCGCACTCGGATTGGCACCGCTCTGCGCGAACGCTGCGGGTGCGGTCATCAGCAAAGCTGCAGTGGCTGCGATCATCATTTTCTTCATGTCTCTCTCCTGTGTCGGTGTCTTCCCCTGCAAATCCAACGTCGCCTTCCGTGAGAGGTTCCGGATCACTGGATGGCGCTTGAGGGTAACGATGTCGCATCAAGAACACGTCAGCTAACGATCGAGACCGGCGCCATAATTCGAACTTGCCTTGCATGCGAAATAGCAAACGACCGCGCGTTCACTGCATGCGGCGAAAGGACAGCTTACCGACGTGACCAACGCTATCGAGGCGGTCGTTGCCGCCTATGTCCACACCAATCAGCTCGACGCTCTGCTCGATCTCAAGGCGCATCGCGAACAGCTTGCCGCTTCGATTCGCGATCGCACCCACTTTGATTTTGGCGTGCTGCTGGGCCAACTGGAAGATGATCTCGTCGCGATCGAAGCTGGCATTCGCCGTCTTCATGCCAGGACGGGTCCACGCACAGGGGCTGATGCCGCCGACACGCCGAGCTCTCCGCGACACAGCTGAGCAACCCGCTCTCAGCATAGCGCCATGCGCGGCAGCCAACGACTTCGCTGCGGCGTGAAAATTGCTAGTTCCCCTTGATCGGTCAGAGCGCGAGCATCCGCGGCGTGAACTCTCGGCTGTCATCAAGGGAATTGGGCATGAACAGACGTGAATTTGCGAAGCTTTTGGGCTTGAGTGCCACGGCACTGAGCGGCATTCCGCTCGGCATCACGCGGGCGGTGGGCCAAACCAAAGGCGGAACGCTCAATACGATCATTCAGCCCGAGCCGCCCATCCTCGTCACTGCGCTCAATCAGCAGCAGCCAACGCTGACGCTGGGCGGCAAGATCTATGAAAGCCTGTTGCGCTATGGTGCCGACCTCAAGCCGATGCCCGGGCTGGCGCAATCATGGGACGTGTCATCCGACGGCCTGACTTACACGTTCAAACTATTCCCCGGCATCACATTCCATGATGGCAAGCCGCTGACCTCGGCCGACGTGGTGTTCTCGGTGACCAAAGTGCTCACCGAAACCCATGCCCGCGCACGAGGCACATTCCTGCGCATTGAAACGGCAGACGCGCCCGATCCACTCACCGTGGTGTTCAAGCTGAAGGCGCCGTTTGCGCCATTCCTCGGCTCGTTCGATTGCACCACGGCGCCGATCGTGCCGAAGCATATTTATGAGGGCTCCGATTTCCGCAAGAATCCGGCCAATGCGCAAGCAATCGGCTGCGGGCCGTTCAAACTGAAGGAATGGGTGAAGGGATCGCACGTCCATCTCGTCCGGCACGAGGGCTATCACCGCAAAGACGAGCCGCATCTCGACGAGATCATCTACCGTGTCATTCCCGATGGTGCGACCCGCGCCGTGGCTCTGGAGCAGGGCAAGGTGCAGTTGACGCAGTGGACCGACGTGGAGCTGTTCGACGTCGCCCGGCTGTCGAAGATGCCGAATCTCGAAATGACGACCAAGGGCTACGAATTTTTCGCGCCGCACTTCTGGCTGGAGTTCAATCTCCGCGTCAAGCCGATGGATGACAAGCGTTTCCGTCAGGCCGTGATGTTTGCCATCGACCGCAAGGCGCTGCTGCAGCGTGTCTTCTTCGGTCTCGGCAAGGTGGCGACAGGTCCGGTCTCGTCGAAGACGCGGTTCTACGAAAAGGACGTCAAGCAATTCGATTACTCGCTGGACAAGGCCAAGGCCTTGCTCGACGAGATGGGATTGAAGCCGGGCGCGGACGGCAAGCGCATCACGCTGAAATTTCTGGTGCCGCCCTATGGCGACCTGTGGCAGCGATCGGCCGAATATTTCAAGCAGTCGCTCGGTCGCGTCGGCATCGATCTGCAACTCGAAAATCTCGATCTCGCCGGCTGGGCGGAGCGCACCAGCAACTGGAATTACGAGATGACCAGCAATCTGCTGTATCAGCTCGGCGATCCCGCGCTCGGCGTTGCGCGCAGCTATGTCTCGTCGAATATCCGCAAGGGTATCTTGTTCTCGAACGTGGCCGGCTATTCCAATCCGGAAGTGGACAGGCTATTCGAGGAAGCCGCCGTCGCGACGTCCGACGCAAAGCGTCAAGAGCTCTACACGGCCGTGCAAAAAATCGTCGTTGAAGAAGTCCCGATCGCATGGATGATCGAGCAAGACTTCCCGACTTTCATCGACAAGCGCTTGAAGAACGTCATCACCACCGGCATCGGCGTGCATGAGACTTTCGGCGCCGTCACGCTCGGTTGAATCTGACGTCTCCTGCAAGAAACGGCGATCACCAGGCGTTGCTGTGTCTGGTGATCGCCAGCGTCAAATAAGGAAAAGACGATGAACAGGCGTGAATTTGCGAAGCTGATGGGCGTCAACGCCGTGTTCAGCTCGGTGTATTTCGGATGACCTCGGCGACATCAGATAAAGGCAATCGGCTCGGTGCCATCGTGCAGGCTTTGGCGGCATGGGTCTTGAAATTTGTTGCGGTAGTTCTGATCATCGCGACCTTCAATTTCATTCTCGTTCACGCCGCCCCCGGTGATCCCGCGCAGGTCATCGCAGGCCAAAGCGGCGCCTCCGATGAGAAACTGCTGCTGCAGTTGCGGGCCGAATATGGGCTGGACAAACCATATCCCGTGCAACTCGCCACCTATCTCGGCCGCGTGCTGACGCTGGATCTCGGCTATTCCTATCGTCAGCAGCGAACAGTGTCGTCATTGATCCTGGATCGTTTGCCGGCAACGCTGCTGCTGACGGCGACGGCATTCATGCTGGCCTTGTTCTCGGGGATCGTGCTCGGCACGCTCGCGGGCGTGCGGGCCGGGAAGTGGTCGGACACGTTGCTGACCATCCTGTCATTGCTGCTCTATGCGACGCCCGTGTTCTGGCTCGGCTTGATGCTGGTGCTGCTGTTCTCGGTGCAACTGGATTGGCTGCCGGCTTTTGGCTATGCCACCATCGGCGTGCCGCAGACGGCGTTGCAGCGCATGGTCGATATCGGGACGCATATGGTCCTACCGGTGATTTCGCTCGCTGCGGTCTATCTCGCGATTTATACCCGCCTGATGCGCTCGTCGGTGCTCGATGTCACCCATCAGGACTTCATCAAGACCGCGAAAGCCAAGGGTCTGAAGCAGGGCGCGATCATTATCCGTCACATTCTACGCAATGCGATGCTGCCGATCGTGACCGTTGCCGGGATGCAGGCCGGTGCGCTGGTGGGCGGTGCGGTGGTGATCGAAACGGTGTTCGCATGGCCGGGCCTCGGTCGTCTCATTTACGACGCGCTGCTGCAGCGGGATTATCCAGTGCTGCTCGGCGTGTTCCTGGTGATGTCGGTCATCGTCATCGCGCTCAATCTTCTGACGGATGCGATTTACAGGATGATCGATCCGCGCGTTTCCGTGCGTGCGGCATCGTGAAGGAAAGCTGGTCATGACGACACTGAAAGCGTTTCTTCGCCATCCTACCGGGATGATCGGTCTGTTCTTCCTGCTCTGCGTGGTGCTCCTTGCCGTGTCTGCGCCATGGCTGTTTCCCGACGATCCCTGGGAGATGATCGGTGCGCCGTTTCAGCCGCCGCTCAGTGAGGGACTCTGGCTCGGTTCCGACATGCTGGGGCGTGACGTCGCCGCCGGCATCGCCCATGGCGCGCGCATCTCGCTCATCATCGGCGTCATTTCGACGCTGACGTCGTTGATCATCGGCGTCACCGTCGGCGCCACCGCCGGATACTTCGGCGGCAAGGTCGATGAGGTCATGATGCGCCTCACCGAGCTGTTCCAGACCATACCTGGTTTTATTCTGGCGATCCTGCTGGTGGCAACGCTGGGGCCGAAGATCTCGAATGTGATCTTTGCCATCGGCATCGTCAGCTGGCCGCCACTCGCGCGTCTCACGCGCGCGGAGTTCATGCGGCTGCGCGGACGCGAATTCGTGCAGGCCGCGGTTTGCCAGGGGCAACGCGCGCTTACGGTGGTGCTGCGTCGCATCCTGCCGAATGCGATCTCGCCGATTATCGTCACCGGGTCGCTGGCCGTCGCGAGTGCGATCCTGATCGAAAGCGCGCTCAGCTTCATGGGGCTCGGTGACCCCAACCTGATGTCCTGGGGCTTCATGATCGGTGCCGCACGCACCGTGATCCGTCAGGCCTGGTGGATGAGCGTGTTTCCCGGTCTCGCCATCCTGCTCACCGTGCTGGCCATCAATCTCGTGGGTGAAGGTCTCAACGACGTCCTTAACCCGCGCATCTCACGCAGGCGATAACCGATGACCGATCAGACTCTTCTCGCCATCGAGAACCTCGCCATCAGCCTGCCTGCGGGCGCGGACCGTGCGTTTGCGGTCGAGGCCGCGAGCTTCACCGTCAACCGCAACGAGATTGTCTGCCTGGTCGGCGAGTCCGGCTCGGGCAAATCAATGACCGCGCATGCGATCCTGCGTCTGTTGCCGGATCGAACCGGCATTGCGCATGGCTCGGTCAAATTCGACGGTCGGGACATCGCAAGCGCGGATGAAGCCACGATGCGTAAGCTGCGCGGCGGCGCGATCTCGATGATCTTCCAGGAACCGCTCAGTGCTCTCAATCCGCTGACTCGCGTCGGGCAGCAGATCGCCGAGTCGATCGTCACGCATGCAAATCCTGCGCTGTCGCGCGAGGCCGTCGATGCCCGCGTGCAGGAGCTGATCAATGCCGTCGGTCTGCCGGATCCCAAGGCACTGGCACGCAGTTTTCCGTTCCAGCTCTCGGGTGGCCAGCGCCAGCGCATCATGATCGCCATGGCCATGGCCAACAACCCGGCGCTGTTGCTGGCGGACGAGCCGACCACTGCGCTGGACGTCACCACGCAAAAGCAGATCCTGAAGCTGGTGAAGAAGCTGCAGGCGGATCGCGGCATGGGCGTCCTGCTCATCACCCATGATTTCGGCGTCGTTGCCGACGTCGCCGACCGCGTCATCGTCATGCGCAACGGCCGCGTGGTGGAGCAGGGCACTGTGGACGAGGTGTTGCGCAGTCCGAAAGATGCCTACACCAAGAGCCTGATCGCAGCCGTTCCCGGCGGGCATTCTCTTGCGGCGCATGATCGCAAGATCGTCGGCGAGCCCATCCTGGAGGCTGTTGGTCTCAGCAAGACCTTCATCACCAAACAGGGCATGTTCTTGCCGCCGCGCCGGACCGATGCGGTGCAGAACATCTCGCTGGCGCTGAGGGCGCGTGAGACGGTCGCGATCGTCGGTGAGTCCGGCTCGGGTAAATCGACGCTCGGGCGGCTTATCATGCGTCTGGTCGAGCCGGATGCGGGCTCGGTCAGGTTTGCCGGTGCGGATCTGCTCGCGCAACGCAGCGAAAAACTCCGTCAGATGCGCCGCAAGATCCAGATCGTATTCCAAGATCCCTATGCGGCGCTCGATCCGCGGCAGAGGATCGGCGATGCCATCGCGGCCGGTCCGATCGCCTACGGCACTCCGGCCAAGGAGGCGATGGCTGATGCCAACCGATTGCTGGTCCGGGTCGGGTTGCAGGAGAGTGCTGCGCAGCGGTATCCGCACGAGTTCTCAGGTGGCCAGCGGCAGCGCATCTGCATCGCACGCGCGCTTGCCCTGAAGCCGCTGGTGCTGGTGGCCGATGAAGCGGTGTCGGCACTCGATGTGTCGGTGCAGGCACAGGTCTTGAAGCTGCTCGCGGAGTTGCGCGAGGAGATGAACCTGGCGATGATTTTCATCACCCACGATCTGCGCGTCGCCGCCGAGATTGCCGACCGTATCGTGGTGATGCGCCGCGGTGAGATCGTAGAGCAGGGACCGACCCAGATGATTTTCGAAAATCCAAGCAACGACTATACGAGGGCGTTGCTCGATGCGATCCCCGGCCGCAGCCTTTTCGCAGGTCCAGGAGTCGCGGCTTCAGGAGTCGCAGGTACCAAACAAGCCGTGACTGCCTGAGCAGCACGGCTTGAAGGCGAAGGCGACGGGTTGGCTCAGTCCAGTTTGACGCCGGCATCGGTCACGACCTTGCGCCAGCGCGCGACGTCGGTCGAGACCATCTTGCCGAAGTCGGGGCCGCTGACATCGGGCACATCGGAGCCGTTGCGCTCCCAGGCATCCTTGATGGCCGTGGTCTGCAGCGCCGCCTTCAATTCCTTCGCCATGCGCTCGACGATATCCGGTGGCGTGCCCTTGGGCGCGAACAGCCCGTACCAGGTGGCGACTTCGTAATTCGGCAGGCCCGCTTCCGCGGCCGTCGGGATGTCGGGGAAGGCTGCGACCCGCTTGGGCGCAGCGATGGCAAGCGCGCGCAACTGGCCAGCCCGGATCGGTGCCGCCGACGAGCCGAGGCCGTCGAACACGACCGGCACATGGCCCGCGATTAGATCCTGCATGGCAGGACCGGCGCCGCGATAAGGCACGTGCTGGATTTTCGACTGTGTCAGGATCTTGAACAACTCACCGGCGAGATGATGCGTGGTGCCGGCACCGGCCGAACCATAAGACAGCTTGTCCGGATTGGCCTTGGCGAATGCGGTGAATTCCGCCAGCGTCTTGGCTTGCACCTTGTCGGGATTGACGACGATCACCTGCGGCGGTCGCGAGATCAGCGCGACGGGGATGAAGTCCTTCTCGATATCGTAGTCGAGATTGGGATACAGCGACGGTGCGATGGCATGATGCGCCGCGCCCATGAAGAACGTGTAGCCATCCGGCGCAGCTTTCGCCGCTGCCGATGCGCCGACCGTGCCGCCTGCACCGGCGCGATTTTCGATGATCACGCGTTTGCCGAGTTGCGTGTCGAGCTGTGCGGCGAGCGGACGTGCAAACGCATCGGTTCCGCCACCGGCTGCGAATGGGACGATGAACGTCACCTGCTTTTGTGGCCAGGCCTGCGCGCTCGCCTGGCTGGTGATACCCGAAAAGCTGGCTGCGACCGCAAGCATGGCAAAATGAACGGCTTTGATCCGCACGGAGATCCTCCCTGTTTTTATCCGCCATTGGCGAAGGTTGGATCCATGTTCGGCGAGTTCTGAGGCGGATGCAAGGTATCTGGAGCTGCTACAACTTGGACTTTAGGCCACTTGCTTGGACCAATCGGGGTGCTCTGTCCGTGTGATGGAAGGCCCATCGCGTGGAACCGCTGTAAAATTCCTGCAAAGAGCTCAATACAAAAAAGGCGCGAAGCTGATGGCCTCGCGCCTTTTCGTCATTTCCAGCGGTGTTTTATGTGTTGATCCAGACCGCCTTGACGTTGAGGTATTCGTCGATGTGGTGGACGCCTGACTCACGGCCATAGCCGCTCATCTTGTAGCCGCCGAACGGCACGGCCGGGTCCATCGCCTGGTAGCAGTTGATCCACACCGAGCCTGCCTGAAGGGACTTTGCGAGGCGATGTGCCTTGCTGACATCCCTGGTCCAGACGCCGCTACCGAGGCCGAACATGGTGTTGTTGGCGCGCTGGACGAGATCGTCCATGTCCTCGAAGGCGATGGCAGAGATGACCGGACCGAAAATCTCTTCCTGTGCGATCTTCATGCTGTCCTGCACGTCTGCGAACACCGTCGGCTGCACGAAAAAGCCGTTCGCAAGATCACCGTCGGTGAGACGCCCGCCACCGGCCAGCGCTTTCGCGCCTTCGCCGGCGCCCGTGGTCAGATAGCCGCTGACGCGATCGAGCTGCTCCTTCGATACGAGCGGGCCGAGCTGAATGCTGGGATCGGCACCGTTGCCGACCTTCAAGGTCTTGGCGAATTCGGCAACCTTGCCGACGAACTCGTTGTAGATCTTCTTTTCCACGAACAGGCGGGTGCCAGCGCTGCAGATCTGGCCGGAATTCGCGAACACCGCCATGGCGGCACCGGGCACGGCGGCGTCGAGATCGGCATCGGCGAACACGATGTTCGGCGACTTGCCGCCGAGTTCGAGCGACACGCGCTTGAGGTTGCCGGCTGAGGCACGGATGATCGACTGGCCGGTGACATGCGAACCGGTGAAGGCGACCTTGTTGACGTCCTGATGCGAGGCGAGGGCGGCACCTGCGGTCTCGCCATAACCCGGAACCACATTGATGACGCCGGCGGGAAAGCCGGCTTCGAGCGCGAGCTCGCCGAGACGCAACGCTGTCAGCGGGGCTTCCTCGGCCGGCTTCAGCACCACGGTGCAACCGGTGGCAATGGCCGGTCCGATTTTCCAGACACTGGCGCTGAGCGGCGAATTCCAAGGAATGATCGCGCCGACGACGCCGACCGGCTCTTTCAGCGTATAGGAGAAAATCTGGCCCGGCAGCGAGTTCTCGATAGTCTCGCCATAGATCAGCGTCGCCTGGCCGGCATAGAAGCGCAGCATGCCGAGGATGCGTTGCTTGCCCGCGGACGTGCGCATCAGCGGCGCGCCCATGTCGAGCGTGTCAAGCAGTGCGAGTTCGTCAAAATGCTTTTCGACGAGATCGGCGAATTTCAGCAGCAGCGCCTGGCGCTCGAATGGCTTGGCCTTGCTCCACGGACCTTCGAAGGCGCGGCGAGCCGCAGCGACAGCGAGATCGATATCCTTAGCATCGCCTTCGGCCACGGTGGCGAGCAACTGGCCGGTGGCGGGATTATGCGTTTCGAACTTCTTGCCGGACCTGGCATCGACCCATTTGCCGTCGATCAGCATCTGCTTGTAGGCGCCGTTCGCATAAGGATGCGACGTTGCAGAGATTGGCTGCATCAAGCCCATGATGATCCTCCCGGGATTTGTGTTTTACAGTGCGCGAAATATAGCGCCTCCGCTGGATCGGTAAAGCCACGGACCATGTGCCCGGCTGCATGGGAGGTCTACACGCGCTATTCACCAGCGTGAATTCACACCGTGCCCTGATTGCCGCCAATCGTCACATCTCGCTGTCGATACCCAACAGTTCGGCGATGCCACGTGCAAGATTTTCCATCGTGTAAGGTTTCTGCACGACGATCCGGGAGCGGTGATCCAGCGGCAGCTTCGCCTGCTCGCCATAGCCGCTGGCGAACAGAAACGGCACGTTCAACTCGAGTAGCCGATCGGCGATCCCGAAGCTGTTTTGGTCGCCGAGATTGATATCGAGAATGGCGATGGCCGGCGTCATCTGCGCCAGGTTGTCGAGGGCCGCTTCGACCGTCGACGATGTCGCTACATGCGCGGCGCCGAGGCGGCCGATGATGTCTTCGGCATCCAGCGCGATGATCAGGCTGTCTTCGACCAGCATTGCGGTTTTGCCGACCAGCAGGCTCGGTGGCGGCTTCGGTGCGTGACTATGCGTCGGGCGCATTAGTCTGATCGCAGGGCCAGCGTGATTTTTCGGTTCCGACACATGACGGGCCGGAATCGTGAAGCGGGCTCTGAAACCATCTTCATCATAATGCGCCTCGGCGGTGCCGCCGAGGTCATAGGGGACCGAGCGCTCGATGATGGTGGTGCCGAACCCCTTCCGCGTCGGTGGTTTTACGACGGGGCCGTCCGACTCCTGCCAGGTCAGCACCAGATCGCGATTGCTCTCGCGGTGCCAATCGATGTTCACCCGGCCGTCCTCCGTGGACAGGCCGCCATATTTCGTCGAGTTGGTGACGAGTTCGTGGATGACCAGGGCCATACTTGAATAGGCAGATGGATTGAGCAACGTCGGTGGGCCATTGGCGATGATGGCATCGAGGCGATCGGCGAAGGCCGCCGATTCCGCATCGATGAGCGCCTGCAGCGGCGCCGGCCCCCAGTGATCGTCGGTGATCTGGTTGTGCGCGCGCGCAAGCGCGTGGATGCGTCCGTCGACGACTTTCACGAATTGCTTGACGGCGCCTTCGTCCGGCTGCGATTGCCGGATCAGGCCACGAATGACGCCGAGAATGTTGCGCACGCGATGGTTCAGTTCGGCGATCAGCAATTCCTGCCGCGCGCTGGCTTGATGACGTTCGGCTGCGGCTTCGTCCGCAAGGCGCAAGACAACTTCGATCAAAGTCGCGCGCAGCGTCTCCGCGACGCGGATCTCCGATGCCGTAAACGGTTTGGCGCGGCCTTCGACCAGCTCCTTCCATTCTGCGAACGACGCGCGCGGCGTCAGTCGCGCACCGTTGGGGCCGTATTCGATCGGCTTGTGCGGGTCGCCCGCCCAGCGTACCGAGCGGATCAGTTCGGAGCGAAACAGCACGACGTAATCGCGCGGCGAACGGGAAATGGGAATGGCCAGCATGCCGGCGGCATCCGACGAATATTTGTCGGCGCCATCGACCAGCGATGCGATGTGATCGGTCGCGAATACTTTTCCGGCTGCGGTGCCATTGAGGGCACGCACGATCCGGCGAAAGCCATCGGTGGGAGGAGTCACGCCGGAAAAAGCGTAGTTGCCATTGATCCAGACAGCGACGCCTTCTGCGGGGATGGCATGCGTCAGAATGTCCGCAAGCCAGTCCGGATCCTTGAGCAGCGTCTCGTCCGACGCGACAGCGCCGAGCAGCTGATCCGAAATGTCGCGCGCGCGGCGCTCATATTCCATCGCCTCGCGGCGCTCGCGGCTTTCCAGCCGCATCGAAAACATCTGCGCGAACAATTCGGCGACCGACCGCTTCTGGAAGGCCGGGCATCGCGCGGAATAGTGATGGCAGGCGAACAATCCCCACAGCTCGCCCTCGACGACGATCGAGATCGACAGTGACGCGCCGACGCCCATGTTTTTGAGATACTCGATATGGATCGGCGACACGGAGCGCAGGACCGACAGAGAGAGATCAAGCGGACGACCGTCTTCATCGAACTCAGGTAGCACCGGCACGGGGGTCGCATTGACGTCTGTGATGATCCGGATCAGGTTGCGCTTGTAGAGCGTGCGCGCCTGCTGCGGAATGTCGGTGGCTGGATAGTGCAATCCCTTGAACGTGCCGATGCCGGATCGACAAGCTTCCCCGACGACCTCGCCGGACCCCTCAGGGTCGAACCGGTAAACCATCACACGGTCGAAGCCGAGCAGACCACGGATCTGTCGCGCGCCCTCGCGGAAAAAGGCGGTCATGTCTGGCGCCAGATCCAGCCGGCCCACCATGGAACGCACGATCGTGGTGGTGTCACCCTGGCTCGCGGAAGCAGGCTCGGCTTCGATTACGATCTGCCCGCCCGACATGTGCAGCGCGACATCGAACGGCGCGGCGCCTTTGACCAGCAGGCATCCGAACACACGCTCGACCGCATCCGGCCCGCGCAACAAGGCAACACGGTTGCGCAAATCATGAATCGCGAGGGAGGGAAGAAAGTCGGCCAGCGGATGCCCCACCATATCCTGCTGCGTGCGACCGATGAACTCGTCAACATTGCTCGAGACGCGGGCCACGATCCAATCGGAACTGACGGCAACGAGGAAGCCGATCGGCTGGATTGCACCGAGAGCATGGATGGGTTCGCGATCGCAATTGGTGAGATCGACCTTAAAATCGTGCGTGTTCACTCGGGCCGTTGCCTGCAAGGATCAGTTTAAACCCGTTAAAATGCCGCCGTCGGCGAAAAGTTCCGGGCGAGCATTGGGTAACCGATTTGCTCTGACTTGCAGACGTCACCCAATGAGATATCTCAACTCGGTGTGCGCTGGTTTGGACCTGCGACCGCGAAATCCGGCACACGGAGGTACAGTTTCTGCCGTTAGCCGTATAATCGATCGATCAGCTTTGATGCAGATGGATGGCGCGCAGGCCTGCCTTGGTCTCACGAATCCCCGGAAAACGGCGGCCAAGCTGCCGGGCCATCTTCTGCACGGACGCCGTATTCCGGTTCAGTGCAGCAGCAGC